>JAYUYQ010000031.1:0-3013 GCA_043752435.1 Betaproteobacteria bacterium | reverse complement strand
ACCGATTTTGCCATTGTGCGATCCGGTGTACCACACGCGATTGCCGTCGCTCGTCAGCTTGCGGATGCCGACGTTAATCGATGGCAGCTTGATGGTCTGCATGGTTGTACTGAAAGGATCAAACCGGATTACTGTGTCGAGCTTGATCTGATTAACCCAGATGATGCCCGTGTCGCCCACAGTGATCGCATAAGCGCCGGCATTGCCGCCGGGCAGCGGGTAGGTGTCAACAATCCGGGGGGTTGCAGGATCCACTTTGGCCAGCCGGCCGCTGCCATACAGCGTGATCCACAACATGCCGTCGGGCGCTGCGGCGATGCGTCGCGGCCGGGAGCCGCGTCCTGTGTCCAGTTCGGTGATTTTGCCGGTCCGCGGATCCAGGCGTCCCAGTTTGTCGTCGCTGCTGCGGCACCACCAGATGTTGCCAGCGCTGTCCGTGGTGATGCCACTGGGATTGCCCGAGGTTTCATATTCGGCAATCTTGCCGGTCAGGGTATCCACGCTGCCGATCCTGTTGCCGGTTTGCATGGAGAACCACAGGGTTTCACCGTCATTGCCGAGAATCAGGGTGTGCGGTCCACTGCCGTTGCCGGAAGGCATTGAAAATTCCGCGATGGTGCCCGACGATGGTCTGAGTTTGCCGATCGTGCCGTTACCGTACCCGGTGGTCCAGACCATGCCCTTGGGGTCGACCAACACGCTGTTCGGCTGATGACCGCCCGGGAGATCCCACTCCTTGAATGCCTGCGTTTTCGGATCAAACCGCAGTACCTTGTTGTCATTAGGGACCGCAATATAAATGCTCCCGTCGGGGGCGACGGCAGAGCTCCGCGCAAACATTGGTTTTGGCAGCGGCCATTCGGTGATCTTAACGGGGAAAACCGTCGATGACGCCGGTTCGCTGGCCTGCGGGGCAGTGCTGAATAGCAGGCAGCCGGCAAGTAAGGCATGTTTGTACATCATGGCCATTTATTGTAAAGAGCAGTGCCGGGGTTTGTTTTTGAGATGGATCTTCGCTGTGCCAGATTATAGCGCCGGCCGTCGCCGCGGCATGATATTGCAGGGGCGGTAATTTCTGCTATCGTGGGCTCAAGTCCGGGCCGTTGGGCACCGGGCGGGCCACGGGGGACGAGGCTATGACCGGCGAAAAAATGCTGATAGGTGCGGCGCTGCTGCTGTTGCTGGCCGCCGCGATACTGATGCTGGTAATGGTAATACAGCTGAGGGGGATGCGCCGGGAGGTCGAGGCGACGCGGATACAACTGGCGAAAATGGACTGGGGCGTGATGCTGCTTAACGGCGTCCAGCAGCTGAAGCTGGCGACGGTTGCGCTGGAGCAGATCGACAAACGGCTGCAGAAGCTGGAGGCGATCGAGAAGGTACAGTTGTCGCACATCAATCTGCGCCAGGGCATTTAGCCGGAATCAGTCAGCCAGTCAGTCACAAAAAAAAGCGGCCCGCGGGCCGCTTTTTTTTAATGCACGGTCATCACCGGTTAAGATGCAACGATGCGATTACGCAGGATCATGTGCGGCGCTTCAAAAGCGCATTCGATGACATCGCCCGGTTTTACATAGAGTGACTTCGCGTTGGCCTTGCCGACCGTAACGCCGCCGGTGCGCCGGTTGAGAACATGTTGCCTGGGTGCAGGTTGAGCAGGCGCGAAAAATGCGGAATGATATCGGGCAACTTCCAGATCTGGTCGCTGGTGTTGACGCGCATGCGCTGCGTGCCGTTGACGCTGCAGGTGACCCAGATGTTGTACGGATCGGGCGCCTCGTCCCTAGTGATGATGCAGAGGCCCAGCGGGCCGAAGGACGGTGCGTTTTTTAAGTCCAGAAACGCGAGCCCGAGGCGACTTCAGTTTTTGCGTGTCACGGCAGGTCAGGTCGTTGCGTTTCAGTTCTTAAAGGTGGGTGCGGTAGTTTTTGCCGACACAAAGGAACTTGTCGGCATCGGGGATCGGCGGCAGGTAATGCACGTCGGCGTCCGGGGCCAGCGTTGTTTTGCCCAGCTTGGTGGCATTTTTGCCGGCGTATTCGAGCACGGTTCGAGCGCGGGCGAGGCCGGCTTCACCCAGTGCGAGCAGGCCTTTCATTGAAGCCGGAATGATTTGTTTGCCGTCGTTCAGTGCGCGCTCGCCGGCGACGGGGTATAGCATCTTGTCGTCGAGCTGCGCGCCGAGGCGCACGGGTTGTGGGGCGTAGAGCAGGGTGTAGGTGACCAATCGCATTTGCTAAATACTTCGTCAAAAAAACGACGGCGCGGTGAGCGCGCCGTCGGTTGGTAATGAGTGTCAGTAAATTGAGGTAATAGTTGAGGTAATTGAGTTGAGGTAATTGATAAGGGTCCAAGCCCTTATTTTAAGGATTTGATGTGGTATTTTTTCAGTTTTCCGGCGTCAGGGCTTCGACAGATGATCGTACACCAGTTCCTTCGCTACTTTGCGCGTGAAGTCCATAAAGCCCTGTGCGACTACCGGCAACTGTTTGCCTGCCGGGTGGGCGAAAACCCAATTGTGTTTGAGGGGGAATCCTTCGACGTCGAGTATGGCGAGTTGCTCGTGCGCCACGTCGAGTCCGAGAGTGTAGCGCGACATGATTGACACGCCGAGACCGGCGATGATGGCTTGTTTAATGGCTTCGTTGGTCGAGAGTTCCATACGTATTTTCGGTTCACAATCATGTTCTGCGAATACTTGACGCGCAATAACACGTGTGCCGGACCCTGGCTCGCGCATTAAAAAAGGTTCTGCTGCGAAGCGGGCGAAGGGAATCCGCTTTTCCCCGGCCAGCGGATGGTCGGCATGCGCAAAAGGTACCATCGGGTTCGGCAGGATAATTTGGGTGACCACATCTGCTTCGTCTGGCGGGCTGGCAAAGATATAGAGGTCGTCCATGTTTTTCGACATGCGCTCAAGCAATACGGCCTGATTGTGGATTTGCAGCGACACTTCAATGTTGGGATGCTGTTTGACGAACTCGGCCAGTACACGAGGCGCGAAGTACTTGCC
>JAYUYQ010000030.1:0-3018 GCA_043752435.1 Betaproteobacteria bacterium | reverse complement strand
CGGCGAAATCAGTCAAAGAACTGATCGCCATTGCCAGGGCGCGGCCCACGGATCTCAATTACGGTTCGTCGGGTTCGGGTGCTGCGGATCATCTGGCGGGTGAGCTGTTCAACGCCATGGTCAAGGTCAAGATGGCGCATATCCCATACAAGGGTGGCGCACCGGCGATGATGGATTTGATTTCCGGCAATGTGCAGATTGTCTTTTCCACGTTGTCGACTGCGACTGGCGCCATAGAAAGCAACCGGGTGCGGGCACTGGCGGTGGCCGGCAGCAAACGTTTCGAGGGCCTGCCGGATTTGCCGACCATGTCCGAAGCCGGACTCAAGGGTTTTGAAGTGAACAACTGGTACGGTCTGTTCGCGCCCGCGGGCACTGCCAAGGACATCATTGCGCGCCTCAGTGGCGAAACGGCCAAGGCGCTGGCCATGCCCGATGTCAAAAAACGACTGATGGAAGCGGGCATTATTGCCACATCCAGTTCGCCCGAAGGGTTCGCGACTTACATCCGCGCCGAATCTGCCAAGTGGGGCAAGGTAATCAAGGACGCGAATATCAAGGGCGATTGAACAGCGCGGCCATCAACCCCAGGCGCGTTGCACCCAGCGCGCCGCTGCAAACACCTTGCGGTCGCTGTTGCGTTTGCCGATCAGCTGTACGCCGACCGGCAGGCCGTTGGGGCCCTTGAACAGCGGCAAGGTCATTGCCGGCACATGCGTGCTGGTCCAGATTGCGCAGAATGATGCGTTGCCGGTGGAATTGAGGCCGATCGGGGCTTCGCCCGCGGCGGACGGAGTCAGCAACACGTCGTAGTCGGCGAACACGTCATCCAGCATCAGGCGGCAACGCTCTGCGAACGCCCGCGCATCGCGGTAGGTTTCGTAGCTGCACGACAGGCCGTCCTTGATCCGGTTGTTGCGCAGGGTTTCGCTGATCATGTCCCAGTGGTGGTCGATTTCCCAGGCACGGTTGCGCGCAAATTCGAAACTTGAGATCCAGCGATGCGCTTCCTCGATGCGCGCAAATTCGCCGGGCAGCGTGACGTCGCGGATAGTTGCACCGGACTTGGCCAGTTTTTCCGCGCAGGCCTCGATCTGCCGCTGCGTGTCCGGTTCGCACTGATCCCAGATGTGCGTCCGGCAAAAGCCGATGCGCAGTGCAGTGCCGCTGTCTGCGGGCAGTGCTTCGGGTGCTATACCGAGCAGCACGTTGCGGTACAAGGCGATGTCTTCGACCGAACGTGCAATCAGGCCCAGTGTGTCCAGCGAACCTGCGGCTTCCATCACGCCAGCGCAGCGCAGGTCACCCCAGGTCGGTCGGTAGCCTACGCAACCGCAGAATGCCGCCGGACGGATGGTCGAGGCGGTGGTCTGGGTGCCTACGCCCAGCGGCACCATGCTGTCGCCGACTGCGGCGGCCGATCCGCTGGAGGAGCCGCCGGGCGTGCGCCGCGAGTCCATCGGGTGCATGGTCTTGCCGGGAAAGCGGTTGGCGAATTCGGTAGTCACGGTTTTGCCCATGATCAGCGCGCCGGCGCGGCGGGTCAGTGCAACGCATGTGGCATCAATGCGCGGCCGGTGTCCCTTATGGATGGGCGTGCCGTATTCGGTCGGCATATCGGCGGTGTCAATGATGTCCTTGATCGCGACCGGCACACCCTGCAGCGGACCAATGCTGCCGCGTTTGTCGAGCGCACGCGCCTGAGCAAGCACCAGTTCCGGTTTGAGGTAATGCCAGGCCTGGACCTGCGGTTCGCGTCCGGCGATGTATTCGAGGCAGGATTCGGCCACGGCGACAGCGGTGGTTTTGCCTGCAGCGATGGCACCGACGATTTCGGTAGCGGTTAAATGATGTAATGAATTGGTTTGCATGGGGTTTCTTCGGCAGAGGATTAATTAATGTTTAATCGGTCCGAGTATCTCCGCACAGCAAAGTGGCCGTCAATCGCCGCGTACTGTTCCCGCATGTTTGCACTATCATGGTGCCGGCGCACCGCACATCCTGTGCATCATGCATTGCGCTGGCCGTGTGGCTCAGGATTGTGACCGCCCGTATTGCTGGCAGGATCATTGATGGCAGGATTATTGCTATATGTTTTTAGCTGATAATTCGTACTGATGGTTTACCGGAGAGACGCATGAGCCAAAATTTTTTTACCAAACTGTTGCTGTCGATGCTTCTGTTGCCGCAAATCGCATGCGCAGCGCAGGGAGCATATCCCGAGCGTCCTATACGCCTGATTATTCCCCAGGCCACGGGCGGCGGTTCTGACACCATCGGACGTTATATGGCGCAGCGTCTTGGCGACGCGCTGGGGCAGAACTTTGTGGTGGACAACCGTCCAGGAGCCGCCGGTATGCTCGGTGCCCTGATCGTCAAGGATTCCGTGGCCGACGGCTACACAATGCTCCTCGGTGCGATCGATACCATCACCGCGCCGATCGTCGCGCAGCACAAGACGCTCGATGGCGTGCGCGATTTCTCCCCGGTGACGCAGCTGACACAATCACCGAATATCTGGCTGGTTGGGCTGTCATTTCCGGCAAAAACCATGAAAGAGTTGGTGGCGGCGGCAAAGGCAAAACCTGGTCAGATTGACTATGCATCTTCGGGCATCGGCGGCATGCAACACCTGGGGGCGGAACTCCTCAACAAGATGGCCGGCATCCAGTTGAACCATGTTCCGTATAAAGGCGGGCCGCCCGGACTGGTCGATGTGATGGCGGGGCGCGTGCCGTCGATCCTGTCCGGTACACAGGGCGCGTTGCCGCATATCAAGGCCGGCAAGATCCGCGCGTTGTCGGTGACGACCCTGAAGCGTCTTCCAGCGTTGCCGGAAATTCCTACTGCGGCTGAGGCGCTGGGCATCCGGGACTACGAGGCGACGAACTGGCAGGGTTTTCTGTTTCCCGCAGGTGCGCCGAAGGCTGTCGCTGAAACCGTTTCCGCCGCCGCGGTAAAGATTCTTGGCGCAGCTGATACCCGCGCGCGGCTCGACGAACTGGGTTACCTGCCCTC
>JAYUYQ010000029.1:0-3034 GCA_043752435.1 Betaproteobacteria bacterium | reverse complement strand
AGGGTTACGAATTGACCAACTGGTTCGGACTGGTGGTGCCGGCAGCCACACCGAAAGAACTGATCACGCGCATTCACGGCGATTTCACCAGGGTGCTGCAGGACAAGGAGATCCGCGACAAGATTGCCGCCATGGGCGCCGACGTGGTCGGGAATTCACCGGAACAGTTTGCGGCATTCTGGCGCAACGAGTCGGAGAAGTGGGGAAGGGTGATTAGGGAGGCGGGGATTAAGGCTGAGTAATCTGCTGGTAACTGGTGACTGGTGACTGGTGGCTGGTAATTGGTGATTGGTGATTGGTAATTGGTGAAATGGCAGAGCCACTCCACTACCAATTACCAGTCACCATTTACCAATCACCAGAATCAACGCAGTGCGCCGAGCAATGCTAACGCCTTGTCCATCGAGAATTTACGCGTGTCCGCACTATAGGCCTGGGCATTTTCCGGCATCATGTAGCCGTGCAGGATGCCGGGAAAGATGTGTACTTCGAGGCTGGCCAGGGTTTTGGCTTTTGCGACGTACGCGGCCTGCACGTCAGGCGGGGCCGCGACATCCTGGTCACCCCAGATCAGGCATACCGGTTTGGTCAGACCGTCGAACTCCTGCAGGAAATCCTTCATCTGCGTACTGTGACAGCCGATGCCGGCGTCGTAGCCGAGACGTTTCGGGCCGAGGATTGCGAACGGCCCGCCGAAACACAAGCCCATCGCGACCGCGCGGCCGTTGTGCTGTTTCAACTGGCGCACCGCAAGCAATGTGTCCGCCATGTCGGTTTCTCCGGATTTAAGCACGGGCATGCGCGGTTGCGATCGCTGCCCGGCGCGTTCATCGCTGCGCGGCAACGGGCCGGGGATGGTGCGCCAGAACAGATCCGGTGCTGCGGCGAGATAACCCGCGGCGGCGAATTCGTCAGCAATGCCGCAAATGTCGGCATTGACGCCATGCACCGCCGAGGCCAGCACGATGGCCGGCACTTTGCTGCTGCCGTCCGGCTTGGCGATGTAACAGTCGAATTCGCCGTTGTTGCGCGAGCGGACCTTGATGGTTTTACTGGCCATGGGCAGGATCAATTGATGGCCAGTAATTCGACTTCGAACACCAGCGTCGCGTTTGGCGGAATCACGCCACCGGCACCACGCGCACCGTAACCGAGTGCGGGCGGAATCGTCAACTTGCGTTTGCCGCCGACTTTCATGCCCTGCACACCTTCGTCCCAACCGCGGATCACGCTGCCGCCGCCCAGCGGAAACACGAAGGGATCATCGCGGTCCTTGCTCGAATCGAATTTTTTGCCGTCGGTGAGCCAACCGGTGTAATGCACGGTGACTTCAATGCCAGCGGTAGCTTCCGCGCCCTCGCCGGTGACGAGTTCTTCGATGATCAGTCCGCTTGCGGTGGTGGTCGATGCCATGGGGCTTCCTTGTTCAGATTGAGGCCGCATTATAGCCGCGTGCGTATAACCTGTGCGCCCGCACCCGGTCAGCGCCTGGCGGCGTGATCCTTGATTATTTTCTGGTAACGCGGCGTGGCCAACGTGACGCGTCCCCAATCGACACTGCCGGTGGTGCCGTCGAGTCTGACCGATAGATCCTTGCGCTCCCATTCAGCGTACTTGGTGGGCCAGCGCGAGCGAAGTCCCTTGATTTTTTCAACGCGACTGCGGGTGGGTGGACCGTATTTTATGGTCATCGCGTCGAGTGCGAGGGTCTGCGCTTCAATGCCCCAAGTATTGATGTGGATGGCTTCGATGATACCGCTAACAACGTCGACGATCATTTCGCCGCGGGCCCAGGGCACGGTTTCGGCACGCGGATAAAACACATGATGTTCTTCGCTGCCCCAGGCGGTTTTCGCGGTCAGCGCCTCGGCATAGCAATAACGCTTGGCCATGGTGTCTTCACCGCGGGCGCAGGGGGAAATCAGGAAGCGGGTGCCAAGTTCGATGCCGAACATGGTTTTGGCGGGATCGGCGGCGTGAGTGTATGCGGTAAACAGCGCGGAAACCAGCAGGGCGACAGTGATGAGCGGATGGCGGAAAATTTTCATTGGCGTCATGATACGTGGATATCAGTTCAGACAGCGGAGTTGCATTTGGGTTCATGGCAGGTTTACATCGCGCGCTGCGTTGACGGGACGCTGTATACCGGCATTGCGCGTGATGTCGAAAAACGCATCGCCGAACACAATGCCGACAAAGGCGCCGGTGCAAATTACACACGCTCGCGACGGCCGGTGGTGCTGGTGTATCAGGAGTCCGCCGCCGATCGTTCCACTGCGAGCAAGCGCGAATATCAGATCAAGCAGTTGAGCCGCGCGGAAAAACTCGCGCTTGTGTTGAAATCAGGCGGCAGCCGGACGACTGCCACGATTGGTACGTAGCAGCACCACCAGCAGCAGCGCAGCCGCGCCCCAGCAGGCGGCCGGCAGATACGCCAGCGTTTGTTGCAGACTGACATCCTGATGGAGTTGGGTGGCGATCATCAGGATGCGCAACATCGCGGCGAACGCAAACATCGAGAACATGCCGCCGGTGGCATAACCTTCGTGACCGGTGCGGCCGAGCAGGATGGCCGCGCCGAAGGCGCCGAACATCACGGCCGCCCATGCTGCGCCCGCGGCGAGTTGTGCCGCGATCAGCAGGCCCAGCGATCCCGCCTGCGTGGCATAGAGCACGGCGGCGGCGCCGACGGCTGCACCCACAGCGAGCACCTTGAAGTCACCGTGGCGGCGAATCAGCCAGGTCAGCGGCAGCATTGCCAAGTTGAAGCCCACCCAGAACACGGGCATCAGCTGGCCGAGATCGGCGGGCTGCACGAAACGCAGGTACTGCGGCGCCGAACTCAGCGAAAAATGCACCTGGAAGCCGAGTGCGGCGAGCGCGACCACGGCGAGGAACGCAACCATGGGCAGCGGTTTGCGCAGGGGCGTTTCCACCGGCGGTGCAGCCGCGACGGCAAGATGGCGCTCCGCCCAGGCCAGCGCCCACGCCGCAACCGCCACTGCGATCGATGCCAGAGCGAAGGGCAGCCGGG
>JAYUYQ010000028.1:0-3046 GCA_043752435.1 Betaproteobacteria bacterium | reverse complement strand
ATGGCACGCCGGACGCGTGCTCGGCAGCAGCAGCGTTGGCGTCGCCTGCACGGTGCTCAATATCCATCTGGCTGATCACCGTCTGCCCCTGCATGTGGTCATCACTAACGACAGCATCGATGCCGAGGATTTTCGCCGTCTGCGCGTATGGCTGCGCTGGGGCCCGCTTGAAACAGCCGACCCTGAGGACATCTCTGCAACATGACGACACGGTTTGCCGCGATTGGCGCAAGCGCATCAACTCAGTGAAACACCGCAGAATTTTCCACCGCTTGCATCCGGCATGGCTGCTGCTGTGCATTGTCGGCAGCGCCGGTTCCGCACCACCGCCCACACAGTGGATGCTGATCAATCCCTATCCCGCGACCGGTGCACAGGACATCGCAGGCATCAACCCGGTCAGCCGTGCATCGCGCACCATGCAGACTTACGCCACACCATCAGCGGTTGACACGGTGGCGCGGCAGTTGCAACAGACGCTGGCACACGGCCTTAACGAAACCGTGGACCTTGAGCGCAATCCGCGCGGTGGCGGCGATGATGCCGCGGATGATCTCGCGCAGGCGCCGGCGACAGCGCGCATCCTGCTGCTGGCCGGTTCCGGACTCGGTGGCGAGCGCGTGCTGCAATGGCTGCGTACCTTGCAACCCGTGGCATTGTTGGCGCGGGCGCCGGTGGTGCTTGTAGTCAAAGGTGGAGGCGGTGCGGGGGAAGGCGGCGCAGCGAGTATTGCCGATCTGCTGCAACAGGCACGGCGTGGCCGCGTACCGACGGCTATCGGCACCCCCGGCGAGCGCAGCGTCGGCCACGCCATCGCCGGTCTGCTGCATGCACAGTGGCCAAAGGGCATTGCACCAGTCGCGTTCAACGGCGGCAATGGCGCATTGCGTGGGATTATTTCGGCACAGGTGGCCGCATCCCTGGTGCCGTTGCCGACCGTGATGCCCTTTGCCACGGACCCGCGCATCCGCATTCTGGCTACTGCAACGGCAACGCGGCTCCCAACGCTGCCTGCGGTACCGACCCTGCGTGAATCCGGTATCGCGGTGGCGGAACCCGGCGGCTGGTATGGATTGTTTGCCCCTGCGCGCCTGTCCGCCGCACCACTGCAGCGGCTCAGCGCTGCACTGACGGGCTGGCGCGACGCTGCGACACGACAAAACCTGCAGGTACCCGGGTTCATGCCGGATTACCAGGATGCGGCCGCGCTGCGCCGACACGTCGGCAATCCGCCGGAATCCGCAATCAGCGCTCCGACTCCTCCGGTGGCTTCACCGCGCTGAACATCTTCAGCAGGGTCAGGTCGTAAACGATTTTCAGCACACCACAGATCACCAACGGCCAGCCGAAGGAACTCATGGTCAGCAATGCGCCGGCCAATGACGGGCTCAAGGCACTGGCCAGACTGCGCGGTACCGCCGTCACGCTGGCGGCTGCCGGACGTTCGCCGGGCGAAACCACGGCCATGACGTAGGAGGTGCGCGCCGGCACGTCCATTGATGACAACGCGCTGCGTAAAAACAAGAACAGCAACGCCAGTTCCAGCGTCGGCATGAACGGCACCAGGATCAGGAACACATTGGCCGGCAGGTGGGTGAAGACCATGGTGTTGATCAAGCCAAAGCGGGCCGCAACCCGCGCTGCGGCCAGATGCGAAAACGCAGTCAGCAGACCGGTCCAGAAAAATATGCTGCCGGCCGCGCTCACCGACAGGTCGAAGCGCTGAAACAACCACAGGGCCAGCAGCGACTGCACTGCAAATCCGCCGGCAAAAGAATCGATGCTGAACAAAGCCGCCAGCGTGTAGACGATGCGTTTGGATTTGCCGAGGGGAACCGGCTGCTCATGGTGCTCGGGTTCCAGTGCCGGCGACAATCGCAGGTAGAGCACAAAAGTGATGGCACCCAGCAGCGCGTACAACACAAACATCGCCTGGATTGCCGCCAGCAGGCCACCGCCATGGCCAGCATACAAATCCGGCAAGCCGGCAGCCTGCGCACCCAGCGCCGCGATCAAGGCGCCGATCAGACTGTAGCGCGCGAACAATGCCGTGCGCGATTGCACCTGAGCCGCGCGTGTCAGCAAGGTTTGCTCCAGCGGCGAAAACAGCGTCGCATCGCTGGCCGCTGGATTCAGCGTACCGACCATGGCCACCACCAGCAGCGGCCAGAAATCCGTTACGACTGATGCACCAAGACCGGTGGCCATCATCAGCAGACTGGCGCCCAGCAACAGATGACGGGTGGAATGGCGGTGCGCTATAAAACCAGTGGCCAGCGTCAACACACCCGAGCCGAGCAGTGTTGCAGTCACCAGAAAGCCGATCTGCAGCGCGCTGTAACCGAGCAGCGTCAGGTAATAAGGCAACAGCAGGCTGACAAACCCATCGCCGAAGGCGCGCAGCGCGCGGGCAGTGAGCAGGGCACCGGCATCGGGGAGCGTGCCTGGCGGCAGGAATAAATTACGCAATGAAATCATGATGAACTGATGGCCAGACTAACAGGAAAACAGGAGCAAACCCTGCGGGGAATGCAATGCAGGGCCTGCGCTATACTCCGCGCTTCCCTGATTCACCCCCGAGCGGAGGCATCATGATTGAGTTGTACAGCTGGGCAACCCCTAACGGCCACAAGATTCACATCATGCTCGAGGAAACCGGGTTGCCGTACCGGGTGCACGGCGTGAACATCCGCACCGGCGACCAGTTCAAACCCGAATTCCTCAAGATCAGCCCGAACAACCGCATTCCGGCGATCGTCGACCCCAACGGGCCCGATGGCAAACCGCTGTCGCTGATGGAATCCGGCGCGATCCTGCTCTACCTGGCATCCAAAACGGGGAAGTTCCTGCCAGCCGACCTTGCACAGCGCTGGACCTGCGTGCAATGGCTGATGTGGCAGATGGGCGGCGTTGGCCCGATGTTCGGCCAGGCCAACCATTTCCGCCGTTATGCCAAGGACAAAATCGAATACGCAGTCGAGCGTTACACCAACGAAGCCAACCGCCTGACCCATGTGCTCGACAAACAACTGGCGCAGACCAAATT
>JAYUYQ010000027.1:0-7804 GCA_043752435.1 Betaproteobacteria bacterium | reverse complement strand
GCGGCGGCCTTGAACTGGCCTGTCAATGCGATTTCCGTATTGCCGGGCACAGCGCGCGTTTTGGTGTGCCGATCAACCGCCTCGGATTCGCGATTGCCTATGACGAACTCGCAGCACTGCTGCCGCTGGTCGGTCGCGCGGTGGTGCTGGAGATCCTGGTCGAGGGTCGCATGTGGAACGCGGAGGAGGCGCAGGTCAAGGGCCTGCTGACACGGTTGGTGCCCGATGCGGAACTCGCGGCGGAAACGCAGGCGACGGTGCAGCGCATCTGCGCCGGTGCGCCGCTGGTGGCACGCTGGCACAAACAGTTTGTGCGCCGTCTGACGCCGCAGCCGGTGCCACTGAGCGAGGCCGAAATCGAAGCCAACTTCGATTACTTCAGTACTGACGATTACCGCATCGGTTACGATGCTTTTATCAACAAGCAGAAGCCCAAATTTAAAGGACGTTGATGGTAGGGCGCCGCTTTTATTTCACTTCTTTGTTTAATTTTTCAGGAATCATCATGGCCGGACCCTTATCGCATATCAAAGTACTGGACCTTTCCCGCGTACTCGCGGGACCGTGGACCGCACAGAACCTCGCCGATCTGGGGGCCGAGGTGATCAAGGTGGAGCGTCCCGGCAAGGGCGATGATTCGCGCGCCTATGCCCCGCCTTTCCTTAAAGACGAACAGGGCCGCGAGACCAAGGAGGGCGCCTATTTCTGTGCCGCCAATCGCGGCAAAAAATCGATCACGGTGAACCTGAGCAAACCCGAGGGGCAGCAATTGGTGCGCGAGCTGGCGAAAGACGTCGACGTGCTGGTGGAAAACTACAAGGTGGGCGATCTGGCACGCTACGGTCTGGGTTATGAGGACCTCGCCAAACTCAACCCCGGCTTGATCTACTGCTCGGTCACCGGTTTCGGCCAGACCGGGCCGTATAAGGACAGGCCCGGCTACGATTTCATGGCGCAGGGCATGGGCGGTCTGATGAGCATTACCGGCGAGGCCGACGGCATGCCCGGCGGCGGTCCGCAGCGTGTCGGCATTCCGATCATCGACATGACCACGGGGATGTATGCCAGCATCGCGATCTGTGCGGCGCTGGCCAACCGCGCGGTCACCGGCAAGGGGCAGTGGATTGATGTTGCCTTACTCGACAGCTGTGTCGCTTTCCTTGCCAATCAGGCGATGAACTACTTTGCCACCGGCGAGTCACCGACGCGCATCGGTAACGCGCATCCGAATATCGTGCCCTATCAGACCTTTGCGACCAAAGACGGCGCCATCATTCTCGCCTGCGGCAACGACAACTTGTTCAACAAGTTTTGCGAGGCAGCGGGCTGCGCCCATCTGCCCAAGGATCCGCGTTTTTCGATCAATGCCGAGCGCGTGAAAAACCGTGTCGAGATCACACGACTGCTCAATGCGGTGTTCGAAAAGCGCTCGACCAAGGAGTGGGTCAAGCTGCTCGATGACGCAGGCGTCGCCAACGGGCCGATCAATACCATCAAGGAAGTGTTCGAAGAGCCGCAGGTCATCGCCCGCGGCATGAAATTCGAATTGCCGCACGCGGCCGCGGGGAAAGTATCGCTGGTCGCGAGTCCGATGAAATTTTCAGGCACACCGCTGACGCACGACATTCCGCCGCCCACGGTGGGACAGCACACGGATGAAATTCTGCGCGCCGTGCTCAAGAAAACTGATGCGGAGATTGCTGGGTTGAAGGCGGCTGGAGCTATTTAACGGCTGGTAATTGGTGATTGGTGACTGGATCCGTGCGTGGAGGCGTGGTTTTGCCAATCACCAGTTACCAATTACCAGTCACGACTGGTTTCAGAAGAAGCTAATAAGCATCTTAGTCGCCAGCGTAAACAACAGCGCAGCAAAGATTTTTTTCAGCAACGCACCCGGCGTGCGATGCGCGAGGCGGGCGCCCAGCGGCGCCAGCAGCACGCTCGCAATGACGATGCCTGCCAGCGCGGGCAGATAAATGAACCCCAGGCTGTAGGCGGGAATTCCCGGCTGACCGATACCAGTCATCAGGAAGCCGGCAGTGCCCGCCGCAGCGAGCGGCCAGCCGATGGCCGCAGCGGAGCCGATGGCTTGGTGGACCGCGGTGCCGCGCTTGACCAGATAGGCGACGACCAGTGCCGCGCCGCCGGTGGCGGTCAGACTGGAGATCACCCCGATCAGGCCCGACGCCAGGTTCAGCCCCGTACTCGACAGGGGCATGGCACCCGACGCGGGTTTCTTGCCAAAAAACATCTGCGCCGAGATGTAATAAATCAGCAGTGTAAACACGATGGCCAGCACACGGACATCCAGCGCGCTGGCCAGCAGTGCGCCGCCGAAGGTGCCGATCACGATACCCGGCGTCATGCGCCGTACGATCTGCCAGTTCACTGCGCCATGGCGGTGGTGGGCACGAACGCTGGAAACCGAAGTGAACAGGATGGTCGCCATTGAAGTGCCCAGCGCGAGGTGTATGACCTGCGCCGGATCAAAGCCCTTGGCGGCATAGATGAAGGCCAGCACCGGCACCATCGCAGCACCGCCGCCGATGCCGAGCAGGCCGGCAAAAAACCCGACAAAAGCGCCGAGTGCGAGGTAAGCCCACCACCATTCGAGCATCGGTGTCAGGACTGCTTCACTTCATCAACGTGAGGATGTACTTCCACGCATCGGGATCCACCGGCGTGATCGACAGCCGATTGCCGCGGGCGAGCAGCTGCATTTTAGCCAGCGCCTTGTGGCCGCGCAGCGCGGTCAGCGTGACCGGTTTAGTCTTTTTGACGAAACGGAAATCGACGTGCAGCCAGCGCGGCTTGTCGGGCGAGGTTTTTTCGTCGAAATATTTACTCTTGCGATCGAACTGCGTGGCGTCGGGGTAGGCCGTTGCGCCGACCTCAGCGATGCCGACAATGGCCGGCTCGTCGCAGTTGGAGTGATAAAAGAAGGCCTGGTCGCCGACTTTCATCTGGTCGCGCATGAAATTGCGCGCCTGATAATTGCGGATGCCCGTCCAGGGTGTTGTCTTGTCGCGGGCCAGGTCATCGATGCTGTAGGCATCGGGTTCGGATTTGATCAGCCAGTAGCGCATCTTTAATACCCGTAAATGCTGCACATAAAAAATGCGGCCAGGCCGCATTGATTGTGGGGTCCCCCGCATGTGCCGTCGCAGACCAGCATCCTGAACCTAAGGTTCAAGGCGGCCACCTTCCGAGTTTCTTCAGGCTCATCCGCGTGGGACGTGCACACCGAAACTACTATGGTCGGCGACCAGAGCGATGTTATTGGCTCAAAGAGTATATGGCCTGAACGAACACCGCAGGGGAAACATTGCACGGCACAGTATCAGGGGAACAGCGGCGGGGGAAAACCGGTAACACCACAGCATTCAGAACAGCTTGGCTTGCTCCGCCATCGCCTGATCGATGGCCGTTTCCATGCGTTGAATTCTACGCTTGGTTTCTGCGATGTCAAAGCCGCCAACCTTCATCGAAAGAAATTCGTGTGTGATGTTCAGCGCGGCCATGATGGCGACGCGTTCGAGGCCGATGACTTTGCCGCGATCACGGATTTCCTGCATTTTGCCGTTCAGGTATTCGACGGCTTCGAGCAAACCCTTCTGCTCGTGTTCTGCACAAGCAACGCGAAATTCGCGTCCCATGATGTTGATCTGCAAACCCTTTGGGTCAGCGCTCATGTTTCCTCAACGGGGATTTGCTTGACGATCTGCTCCAGTCGCTCGCTGGCGACATGGATTTTTTCTTCGAGTTGCTTGCTGCGATGGAGGGTCGTGGCCAGTTCCTGGCGTAATCGCTGCGTATCGTCGCGCAGCCGCTGGTTGATCTCGACAAACTGCGCGAGTTTGTCCTCCAGCGCCTTGAGTTCGGCTTCCATGCGCGCACTATAGTGGGGAAAATCTTGCTGGGTCAACAGTTAACGGCGGCTTTTGAAAGTAACTTGGCATATCCATAGCCGATTGGTTGCCGTTAAGGCCATAGATATTCCAATCGCATGATCATGTCATCACGGAATTTTATAAATATTTGTTTTTAAATGGGAATTTAGTTTTTTGACGGCAGCAATTCCTCTCACGCCATGCGCTACAATCCGCCCTGTCCAGGACGGTCGCGACCGCAAGCGGCACGTCCCGGACACGTTTCAGGTGCCGGCTTTCCCTCACGGGAGGCCGGTTAAACGGGAAACAGGTGCGGCTTTATTGCCCATGCCTGTGCTGCCCCCGCAACGGTAAGCAACCGGCGTTCAAAACAAGGAACGCCATGACGCATCACTAGCCACTGTCCTCTCGGGGATGGGAAGGCGATGCGCCAAAGGTTGTGAGCCCGGAGACCGGCCTGAAATGCCAGTTTGGAACAGTCGCGCAGGGCGGCCTACCGGATATGCCTGTCATTCATGACGGGCGCGCATCCTTCCCGGTCAGCTCTCACGGCTATTCCTTTGTGTTGCACCCAGCGTGCGGCGGGCACGCGCAATCAAGGAAATCAGCATGAAGAGTCATTACCCCATCGCCGCGGTGTTGTGCGCGGCAATTCCCGGTTACGCCGCGGATACCCTGGCTCCGGCCAGTGAACTGTCTCCGGTGGTCGTTACCGCCACCCGCTTTCCCGACGTCCAGCGCCAGTTCCCGGTCGGCGTCACGGTCATTACCGAATCAGACATCCGCAACAGCACCGCCAGTACCGTGCCCGAGCTGTTGCGCATGCTGCCCGGCGTGCAGACCCGCGATCTGTCGGGCTCGCCCAATCTGCAGGTCGATCTGCGCGGTTTCGGTATTTTCGGCGACCAGAACACGCTGGTGCTGCTCGATGGCCAGCGCATCAGCGAAAACGAACAGCTCACGGTGAACTGGTCGGCGATTCCGCTCGATGCCATTGAACGCATCGAAGTCATGCGCGGCAGCGGCGCAGTGCTCTACGGCGCGGGTGCTACCGGTGGCACCATCAACATCATTACCAAGGCGGCGACCGCGAATACCCGGGGCGGTTTCTTCGAGGGTGGCGTCGGCAGTTATCGAACGCGTGATGTCCGAGTCGGCGCCAACATCGCCGGCGAGCGCACCGGGCTGCGCCTGACCATGGCGCATCGTGAAAGCGACGGTTATCGCGACAACAATGCGCTGCGCATCGACAGCGCCCAGCTCGACTGGCGCTATACCGGCGACCGCGGCGCGCTCACGCTGAAAGCCGGCGCCGACGACCAGCGCTCGGAGTTGCCGGGATCAATCAGTGAAGCGCAGATCGCAGCGAACCGAAAACGGGCTGCGCTGCCGGGTGATTTCGGTTTATTGAGCGGTGGTTACCTGAATCTCGGCGGCAGCATGCGGCTGGGTGCCGGTGAAATTGCCGCGAATGTTTCTTATCGCAAAAAAGACACCGACTCGTCGTTTTTTGTGGCGACACCGTTTCGCAACAACGTGCAAACGGAATCCACGCAGTGGTTGTTCACGCCGCGCGCCAAACTGCCGTACCAGTTCGGGGGCATGAACCACACGCTGGTGGCCGGCATTGATGTCGAAGACTGGGATTTCCAGGGCACGGCCGGGCCGTCTGTCGTCGGCCGTCCGCAGGCGACGCAGCGCAGCGAAGCGCTGTACGCCCAGCACACGACGACGTTTGCCGGCGGCACCTCGCTCGCCGTCGGCGCGCGTGGCCAGCGCGTGACTTACGGCGTGGCGGATCCGGCCAATGCCGTGGCGCTCACCGAACGCAAGCGCAATCTTGATGCCTACGAACTGGCGCTGCGCCAGCCGCTCGGCGGCAGCTGGGCGGCATACGGCAAAATCGGCAGCAGTTTCCGCATGCCCAATGTCAACGACAACTACAGCCTGTTCACCGCGACCGTGGCTTTGCTCGAGCCGCAGACCGCGCGCGACCGCGAAATCGGGCTGGAATCGGTCAGCGCCACTGCACGCTACCGGCTGGCGCTGTATGAAATCGAGCTGGACAACGAAATCCTGCTTGATCCGGTGACCTTCACCAACCGCAACCTGCCGCCGACGCGGCGTCGTGGCGTTGAGGCGGAAGCGCGCTGGCAGCCGGCGCGCGACATCGATTTGTCGGCGGGTTACACCTATGCCGAGGCCGAGTTCCGTTCCGGCCGTTTTGGCGGCACACCGATTGCCGGCAACGATGTGCCGCTGGTGCCGCGCCATGCCGCCACCCTGGGCGCGGGCTGGAAGTTCATGCCGCGGGCGCGGATTGATGTTGCGTTGCGTTACACCGGTGAGCAGCGTTACGACGGCGACGAGTTGAACACCTTCAACCAGAAAATGCCGGCGTATACCGTTACCGACCTGAAACTGGCGTATGACCAGGCCGACTGGCGGTTCACCGCCGGCATACAGAACCTGTTCAACAAACACTATTTCTCGTACGGCGTGTTTACCGGCTTCCCGACCTATGCGGCGTTGCCGGCGCCGGAGCGCATGCTGTATGTGACGGCGCGCTATACCTTTCAGTAATATCCTTGGCAGTTCCTGAAAAGCCGCGCTTTGCGCGGCTTTTTTTGGCCAGACGCGAGGCCAAGACTTGCACAGCTTTTCCTTTATTATCAAAAGTTTGCTATCTTTCGCCCTGTGAAAACGATGTCCGGCACGGCGCTGTATTTTCGACTGGTACGCCATGTGCGGCCGTACTGGCGGGTGTTCGCTCTCGGCGTGTTTGCCATCATCATCGTGGCCGCCACCGAACCGGCGCTGCCGGCGCTGCTGAAACCCCTGCTCGACGGCGTGTTCGTCGAAAAAAACGAGGCGGTGATCCGCTGGATGCCCTTGCTGATACTGGGCCTGTTTGTGATCCGCGGCCTCGCCGAATACGTGGCGCAGTTCGCCTTGAACTGGGTGGGCAACCGGCTGGTGATGGATTTACGCGGGGTGATGTTCCGCAAACTGCTGACGCTGCCGGCGCGCTATTACGATGACCAGGCCTCGGGCAACCTGATTTCCAAACTGACGTTTGATGTCATGCAAGTGACCACCGCTGCGACCAGCGTGCTGACCGCCGTGTTCAAGGACAGCCTGGTGATCATCGGCCTGCTCGGGTGGATGTTGTGGCTGAACTGGAAACTGACGCTGCTGTCGCTGGTGATGACCCCCGTCATTGTGTTGGTGGTGCGGGTGATCAGCGTCAAGCTGCGCAACTCCAGCCGCGAAGTCCAGCAGCAGATGGGCGACATGACCCAGGTGATTCAGGAAACCATCGAAGGCCACCGCGTGGTCAAGCTGTTCGGCGGCCAGGAGTACGAGCAGCAGCGCTTCGACGCGCAGGCCAACAATGTGCGCCGTCAGTTGATGAAGCAGGTGGCGGCTGCCGCGGCCAGCGTGCCCATCGTGCAATTCGTCGCGGCGCTGGCGCTGGCGACCATCATTTATCTGGCCACGCAGCAGTCGAACACCGCGCAGATCACCGTCGGCGGGTTTGTGTCGTTCATCACCGCGATGCTGATGCTGACCGCGCCCCTGAAGCGGGTCACCAGCGTCAATGAACCGCTGCAGCGCGGGCTTGCCGCCGCGGAAAGCGTGTTTGCGCTGATCGACGAGGCCAGCGAATCCGATACCGGCACCGCGGATCCGGGTCGTGCGCGCGGTGACATTCGTTTTGAGCGGGTGTCATTTGCCTACGGCAAGGAAGGAAGCGACAGCGGCCGCCATGCGCTGGCCAACATTGATCTGATGATTGCGCCGGGCGAAACCGTGGCGCTGGTCGGCGCGTCGGGCAGCGGCAAAACCACGCTGGCCAATCTGGTGCCGCGCTTCTACACCCCCACCGGCGGACGCATCCTGCTCGACGGCAA
>JAYUYQ010000026.1:0-3054 GCA_043752435.1 Betaproteobacteria bacterium | reverse complement strand
GGCGCGGTTCACCTTTCAGTTTTGCCGCGACCGCCATGCCGAGTGCTGCGCTGATCGAGGTGCTGGAATGCGCGGTGCCGAAGCTGTCGTATTCGGATTCTGCGCGCTGCGGGAATCCAGAGATACCCTGCCACATGCGCAGGCTTTTCATCGCGTCGCGGCGACCGGTGAGGATCTTGTGGCCGTAGGTCTGGTGGCCGACATCCCATACCAATCGATCCTGCGGCGTGTCGTACACGTAATGCAGCGCAATCGTCAGCTCAACGGTGCCCAGATTCGACGACAAGTGGCCGCCGGTCTGGCTCACCGAATCAATCATATAGGCGCGCAGCTCGGCGGCCAGTGCCGGCAACTGGCTGCGCTCGAGCAGCCGCAGGTCGTGCGGCGTTGCAATCGATTTCAGCAAATCATACTTCGGCCTGTCCTGCGACCCCGCCCCGCTCATGGTTAATGTCCCGCTCAAGTCTGCACTCATATCGACATTCTCTCAGAACTTGCGCAACACGATGAAATCCGCCAATTGTTCGAGTCGCGCCCCGCGGGCGCCGAACGGTGCAATCGCCTTCAGGGCTTGTTCGCGCAATTCGCCAGCGAGGGTTTTGGCCTGTGCAATGCCCATGGCGCTGACATAGGTGGGTTTGCCCTGCTCGGCATCCTTGCCGGCGGTTTTGCCCAGCGTGGCCGTCGGCGCTTCGGCATCCAACACATCATCGACCACCTGGAACGCCAGCCCGACGGCCTTGGCAAAGGTGTCGACGCGCGCAAATTCGGCATCGCTCAGGCCGCTGCCGCAACGCGCGCCGAGCACTGCTGCGGCACGGATCAGCGCGCCGGTTTTGTGGATGTGCATGAATTCGAGTTCCGGCACGCTTAAAGTTTTACCAACGGCCGCGAGATCGATCGCCTGGCCGCCGGCCATGCCGCGCGAACCGGCCGCGATCGCGAGCAATTTGACCATTTCGAGTTGTGCCTTGGCGTCATCGGTGAGCCGGTATTCGCCAAGCAGCTGGAACGCCAGGCTTTGCAGCGCATCACCGACCAGCAAGGCCGTGGCTTCGTCGAACTCGACATGGCAGGTTGGCTTGCCCCGCCGCAATACATCGTCATCCATGCACGGCAAATCATCATGCACCAGCGAATAGGCATGGATGATTTCGACTGCGGCGCCAGCCACGGTCACCCGCTCGGGATCGGCCTGCGACAGTTCACCCGCGGCATAGGCCAGCAAGGGCCGCACGCGTTTGCCGGCGCCGAGCACGGCGTAACGCATCGCTGCGTGCAGGCGTTGTGGCGCAATGTCCGGCTGCGGCAACGCGCGCTGCAGAAAAGCTTCGATGCGCTGTTGCCCGGTTGCGGCCCAGGCCTGGAAATCGGGGGCGGTCACAATGGAAAAAGAAGAGGGGAAAGGTAAAGGAAATGCCGAAAATAACTATTCGGCCGCGCCGAAATTTTTCAGCACGCCGCTTTCCAGGATTTTCACCTGCTGCTGGGCATCCTGCAGCTGGGTCTGGCACAGCTTAAGCAGTTCCGCGCCGCGCTTGTAAGCCGCCAGCGATTGTTCCAGCGGCATCTGTCCTTCTTCCATGGCTTCGACAATCTTCTCAAGCTCCGCAAGGGCGGATTCGAAAGTGGGTGTGGCCGACGAGGATTTTGTGGTTTTGGTCATGACACTGCGCGACCTGCAGAATGGACAGGAAATGTAACGCAATCAGAGGCTTGGGGTCAACGCGCGGGACGACATTAACAAGTGCAGCATCTGGACGCCGTCGCCATGCGTAGAATGCACAACCACGTAAGGAAATGGCGCGGCGGCCCGACTCAACACTTATTAATCATTGCTCAGCAGCACGCCATCCCGGACTACCCAACGGCCCGCCCCGGCACTTGAAAGAGATTACTCCCGATGCACGCCACCCTGCCCTTGCTGGAAACCACTGACTTTCCGGCCATCCGCCGCAGACCGACGGAAACCCTGCAGGTCAACCTCGGCTACAAATGCAACCAGAGCTGTCTGCACTGCCATGTCAACGCAGGGCCCACCCGCACTGAATTGATGTCACGGGACACCATCCTCGAAGTCATCGCCTGCCTCCGTTCTGCCGGCATCAAAACCCTGGATATCACAGGCGGCGCACCGGAACTGAATCCGCATTTCCGCATGCTGGTTGTGGCCGCGCGCAATCTCGGCGTGCGGGTTATCGATCGCTGTAACCTGACCATCCTGTTCGAGCCCGGCCACGAAGATCTGGCGCAGTTCCTCGCCGAGCAGCAGGTAGAGATCACCGCATCGCTGCCTTGTTACCTTGAAGACAACGTCGATCGCCAGCGCGGCAAAGGTGTGTTCGGCACCAGCATCCGCGCGCTGCAACTGCTGAACGGACTTGGTTACGGACAACCCAGCTCCGCGCTCAAAATGAATCTGGTCTACAACCCGCAGGGGCCCGTACTGCCGCCAGCGCAGCAACAACTGCAACAGGACTACAAACAGCGCCTGTCCGACAGCTACGGCGTCGTGTTCAACGAGCTCTACGTCATCACTAACATGCCGATCCAGCGTTTCGGCAGCACGCTGGTGTCCAAAGGCCAATTTGAGCCCTACATGAATTTGCTCAAAAAAGCCTACCAGCCGGCCAATCTCGAGACCGTGATGTGCCGCTCGCTGCTGTCGGTGGACTGGCAGGGTTATGTCTACGACTGCGACTTCAACCAGATGCTTGACCTGCCGATCAGCTGGAACAACCGGCCGCGCACCCACCTGCGTGAACTAAGCAGCGCCGACCTCAATCACCATCCAATCGTCGTCAAGGATCATTGCTACGGCTGTACCGCCGGGCAGGGCTCCAGCTGCGGCGGCGCACTCGGCGCCTGAACACGATCCACTCAACACAGGAGTTGCTTCATGCTGCTGCGTCATGTTGTTTCCGCTGTTATGGTGATGTTTTTCCTGACCGTCACCGACGCGACCCTGGCCCAAGCCCAGACCGGCACGCTGCAATTCGGCGTCGGGCTGTTTCAGCCGGATAAGGAAAAAAACGACGCGACCTATCGTCCGCT
>JAYUYQ010000025.1:0-7821 GCA_043752435.1 Betaproteobacteria bacterium | reverse complement strand
CTTATTTACGTTTACCGGTCGGCACGAACTCGCGCTGCTTGGCGCCGGTGAACAACTGCCGCGGCCGGCTGAGTTTCTGCTCGGGATCCGAAATCAGTTCATTCCACTGCGCAATCCAGCCTACGGTGCGCGCCAGCGCAAAAATCGCGGTGTACATGCTGACGGGAATACCCAGCGCCTTGTAGACAATGCCGGAATAGAAGTCGACATTCGGGTAGAGCTTGCGCTTGATGAAATAATCGTCTTCCAGCGCGATCTTCTCCAACGCCATCGCCAGCTTGATCAGCTTGTTGTCCTTCATGTCGAGCTCTTCCAGTACTTCATGGCAGGTGCGCTGGATGATCTTGGCGCGCGGGTCGTAGTTCTTGTAGACGCGGTGACCGAAGCCCATCAGCACGGCCTGACCGTCTTTCTCCTTGACGCGCTTGATGAATGCCGGAATGTTCTTCACATCGCCAATTTCATCAAGCATTTTCAGCACGGCCTCATTGGCGCCGCCGTGTGCAGGGCCCCACAGGCTGGCAATGCCCGCGGAAATACAGGCAAAGGGATTGGCTCCGGTCGAACCGGCGAGACGCACCGTTGAAGTCGAGGCATTCTGCTCATGGTCAGCGTGCAGGATCAGGATGCGGTCGATCGCGCGGGAAATCACCGGATTGGGCACGTATTCCTCGCACGGTGTGCCGAACATCATGTAGAGAAAGTTGTCGGTGTAGCTCAGCTTGTTTTTCGGATACATGAACGGCTGACCCATGCTGTACTTGTAGGTCATCGCGGTGATCGTCGGCAGCTTGGCGATCAGTCGGAACGCCGAGATTTCACGGCTGCGCTCATCATGAATGTTGATCGAATCGTGGTAAAACGCCGACAGCGCGCCGACCACACCGCACATCACCGCCATCGGGTGGGCATCACGACGGAAACCGCTGTAAAAGCGGGACAACTGCTCATGCACCATCGAGTGATAAGTGACCGTGGTGTCGAATTCAACCTTTTGCTGCTTGTTGGGCAGTTCACCATTCAGGATCAGGTAGGCGACTTCGAGGAAATCGCATTTCTCTGCCAGTTGCTCGATTGGGTAGCCGCGATACAGCAGGATGCCCTTGTCACCGTCGATGTAGGTGATGTTGGAACGACAACTCGCAGTCGACATGAAGCCGGGGTCATAAGTGAACTTGCCCGTCTTGGCGTACAGGCTGCGCACGTCAATCACGTCGGGGCCGATAGTGCCGCCGAATATCGGGAAGTCTATCGAGGGGCTACCATCACTGAACGACAGGGTTGCGAGCTTTTCCTTCATGACAATCTCCGTATGATCAACCTGCTTGTTGGTTCCAGAAAAATTATGGATGTTGTTGTGTCTGTTACCGCTACCTGCACTGCCGTGAACGCTACCTGCACTGCCGTGAACCTTTAACCGTCACACCTGTCGCAGACGCCTGATCAGAAAATCATAATGTTCGGGTACCTCCTCCTGCTCCATCACCCAAGCCAGCAGCGAGGGATCCTGCTCGTTCAGCAACTCCTTGAACACCTGCAACTGGCGGGGGTCCAGCCCGTCCAGTTCCCGCTCCACAAACCGGTTCAGTAACAGGTCCAGCTCCAGCAGTCCGCGCCGGCACTGCCAGCGGATACGGTCGAGTTCCGCCATAACCGTGCGACTAAACCGTCCTTTTTACCAACAGATCCTTGATCTTGCCAATCGCCTTGGTCGGGTTCAATCCCTTTGGACAGACATCGACGCAATTCATGATCGAGTGGCAACGGAACAAACGGTACGGATCCTCAAGGTTGTCGAGGCGCTCGTTGGTCGCCTGGTCGCGCGTGTCAGCGATAAAACGGTAAGCCTGCAGCAAACCCGCCGGGCCGACAAACTTGTCCGGATTCCACCAGAACGACGGGCACGCCGTCGAGCAGCACGCGCAGAGGATGCACTCGTAGAGCCCGTTCAGCTCTTCCCGGTCTTCCGGCGACTGCAGACGTTCGGTTTCGGGGCGCGGCGTATCGTTGATCACGTACGGCGTCACTGAATGGTATTGCTTGAAAAACTGCGACATATCAACGATCAGGTCGCGGATCACCGGCAGCCCGGGCAGCGGGCGAATCATCACCGGCTCCTGCAGGTCGGTAATCTTGGTAATGCAGGCCAGGCCGTTCTTGCCATTAATATTCATTGCATCCGAGCCGCACACACCCTCCCGGCACGAACGGCGAAAAGAAAAGGTGTCATCCACCGATTTCAGGCGAATCAGCGCATCGAGGAGCATGCGGTCGGTCGGCTCCAGCGCAAGGTCGTAATCCTGCATGTACGGTTTGGCATCGACATCGGGGTTGTAACGGTATATCTGCAAGCGCATTTTCACTGATTCCACTTTAAAATTTCAAAACCGGTAATCGGTAAATGGTAATTGGTAATTGGTGACTGGTAATTGTTGAAACCCGGAACCCATCCAAAGACCAGTCACTATTTACCATTTAACCAATCACCAATCACCAGTCACCATTTACTAGTCACCTTAATAAACCCTGGCCTTGGGCTCGAACGATTCGACAGTCAGCGGCTTCAAATTGACCGGACGGTACTCGAGGCGGTTGCCATCCTTGTACCAGAACGTATGTTTCATCCACTGGACATCATCGCGATTCGGGAAGTCACTGCGGTCATGGGCTCCGCGCGATTCCTGGCGGGCATGTGCCGAAACCATCGTCGACATCGCCACTTCGATCAGATTTTCCAATTCGAGGGCTTCGACGCGGGCGGTGTTAAACACCCTGCTCTTGTCCTTGAAAAACAACTGTCCGGCGCGCTGTGAAACTTCGTTCATCTTGCGCACGCCTTCGGCAAGGCTGTCGGGAAAACGGAACACGCCGCAATGCAACTGCATCGTACGCCGCATCTCTGCACCCACCTCGAAAACATCCTCTCCAGACTTGGCGGAATCCAGCCTCGCCAGTCTTGCGAGCGGGCGATCAGCGGCATCATTCGGCAGATCCTGATGGGACAGCGCCTCGCTGGCCAGATCTTTGACCACCTGCTCGCCCGCCGCCTTGCCGAACACCAGCAGGTCAAGCAGCGAATTGGTGCCCAGGCGATTCGCGCCGTGCACGGACACGCAGGCGCATTCACCGGCGGCATACAGGCCTTTGACGATCTCGCCGGCATTGTGACCGGCAAGCACCTGGCCGTGCATGTTGGTGGGGATTCCGCCCATTTGATAATGGCAGGTGGGCACCACCGGGATCGGGTCTTTGGCGGGATCGACGTTGGCAAATTTGATGGCAATCTCGCGGATGCCCGGCAGGCGCTTGTCGATCACATCGGCACCGAGGTGGTCGAGCTTGAGCAGAATGTAATCCGCGTCCTTGCCGGCGCCGCGACCTTCCTTGATCTCGGTGGCCATGGCGCGAGACACCACGTCACGACTCGCCAGATCTTTCACGGTCGGCGCATAACGCTCCATGAAACGTTCGCCGTTCTTGTTCAGCAGAAAGCCGCCCTCGCCGCGCACGCCTTCGGTAATCAGCACGCCGGCGCCGGCAACCCCCGTCGGGTGGAACTGCCAGAACTCCATGTCTTCGAGCGGGATGCCGGCTCGTGCCGCCATGCCGAGGCCGTCACCGGTATTGATGAAGGCGTTGGTGCTGGCCGCATAAATGCGCCCCGCGCCGCCGGTGGCCAGCAATGTCGCTTTGGATTGCAGCACCATCACTTCGCCGGTTTCCATTTCCATCGCCACCACGCCCAGCACATCACCGGCCTGGTTGCGGATCAGGTCGAGCGCCATCCACTCGACGAAAAACTGGGTGTTGGCGCGGACGTTGCGCTGATACAGCGTATGAAGCATCGCGTGGCCGGTGCGGTCAGCAGCAGCACAGGCACGTTTGACCGCGCGTTCGCCGTAATTGCTGGTATGGCCGCCGAACGGACGCTGGTAAATCTTGCCGTTGTCGAGACGATCAAAGGGCATACCATAGTGCTCGAGCTCGATCACCGCCTCGCTGGCCTTGCGGCACATGAACTCAATCGCGTCCTGGTCGCCGAGATAATCGGAACCCTTGACGGTGTCGTACATATGCCAGTGCCAGTTGTCCGGCTCTTCATTACCGAGGGACGCAGAAACACCACCCTGCGCCGCGACGGTGTGCGAACGCGTCGGAAACACCTTGGACAGCACGGCCACCCGCAGCTTTGATTCGGCCAGTTGCAGCGCCGCGCGCAGCCCGGAACCGCCGGCGCCGACGACCACTGCATCAAATTGTCTGGTTGTAATTGCCATTTCTATTTAAGTCCTACTTTTGTTACCGCTTTTATTCGCGCATTTATTCCACTAATTTGATCCACTTATTTTCCCCACAGAATCTGAACTGCCCACGCGCCATAGGCAATCAGGGCAAGAATTACCACCACGTACAACGTCAAACGCACGCCGGCGTCTTTGATGTAATCCATGAAAATATTACGCACGCCGATCCAGGCATGGAACAACAATGCGACAACGAACAGCACCGTTGCGTAACGCATCAGCGGCAGCTGCCACAATGCTTTCCAGCTCCAGTAGTCGAACTTCGGCAGCATCACCAATGCCATCAGCACCAGCATCGTGTAGACCAGCATGACCACAGCAGTCACGCGTTGCGCCAGCCAGTCGCGCAGGCCGTAGTGGGCGCCTACGACTTCGCGGTTCACCATAACGCCACCCCCACTGCGAGAGTCAGCACGATGCCGGCAACCAGGACGATGAAACTGGTCAGGCGCGCGGTCTCAAGTTCCACGCCGATGTGCAGATCGAGAAACAAATGGCGCAGCCCCGCCAGCAGGTGATGCAGATAACCCCATAACAGGCCGAGCAGCACCAGCTTCATCAGTTGATGCGCGACAACGCTGCGGAACTCGGCAAAGGATGTCGCGGACTCCAGACTTGCCTGGAACAGCCACAGCAACAATGGGATCAAGAGGAATAAAACAGCACCACTGATGCGGTGCATGATGGAAATGATTCCCGGCACAGGCAACCGGATCTGCATCAGATTCAGATGCTTGGGCCTGGATTTGGCGACTGTCGACGACACGCGCTCTCCTTGGTTACGAAATCGGGCTCAACTCGCCAGCGCACCGGCGGAAGCCTGGAAACAATAGCGATTGTGTTGTTGCATGGTCCACTGAAACGAACTTGATGCGGCGGTGCAAACGCTGCATCAGTTGAGAGTTTTTAGCACTCATGAAAACCGTTGAAAAACTACCAGTAACTGCAAATAAACGCATGAAATACTACCAGCTTTCAGCGGCTCAATAAACGCAAAAATATGCTTGTCATGTGCAAAAAGAGTTCATGCGACGCGCTTGCGTTGACGCGCGCGTAAAGCCGCTGCAACATGTTTTCCACAATTCGTTATGACCTGTCGGCTGGCGACAAACCGCTGGCGCGCGACGTCCACTGTGCATGACATGCGCATGATGCCCACCCCGCGGGCTTTTGTTGACCGTAATTCCCTGCGTTCGCTATCATTCCGCAGTTATAGGAATGCGCGATGCCACTGAAATTTCGCTCCGCAGCATCGCCGTATTCCCCCAAAAACCACGGAAATTCAGGAGCTTCCAGATGAAACGACCCATGCGCGTGGCAGTAACAGGCGCCGCCGGACAAATCGGCTACAGCCTGCTGTTCCGCATCGCCAGCGGCGAAATGCTTGGCAAAGACCAGCCAGTGATCCTGCAGTTGCTGGAAATTCCCGATGAGCGCGCGCAAAAAGCGCTGAAGGGCGTGATGATGGAACTCGACGACTGCGCCTTTCCCCTGTTGCAGGGAATGGTTGCAGCTTCAGACCCGATGGTCGCCTTCGCTGATGCTGACGTCGCCCTGCTGGTCGGCGCCCGCCCCCGCGGTCCGGGCATGGAGCGCAAGGATCTGCTTGAAGCCAACGGCCGCATTTTTGCGCCGCAGGGCAAAGCGCTGTCCGAAGTCGCCAAACGCAGCGTCAAAGTGCTGGTGGTCGGCAATCCGGCCAACACCAACTGCCTGATCGCGATGCACAACGCGCCCAAGCTGAAACCGTCAAACTTCTCGGCGATGATGCGCCTTGACCACAACCGCGCGCTGACCCAGGTTGCACAGAAAATCGGCAAACCGATCACCGAGATCAAAAAACTGGCGGTCTGGGGCAACCATTCCGCTACGCAATATCCGGATGTGTTCAACGCCACCGCCGGCGGCAAGAAAATCTGGCCGATGATCAACGACCAGGCCTGGCTTGAAAACAATTTCATCCCGACCATCCAGAAACGCGGCGCGGCGATCATCGAAGCCCGCGGCCTGTCTTCCGCGGCAAGCGCAGCCAATGCCGCGATCGACCACATCCGCGACTGGGTCAAGGGCACCAAGGCTGGCACTTGGGTCAGCATGGGCATCCCCTCCGACGGCAGTTATGGCATCCCGAAAGGCATCATTTATGGCTTCCCGGTGACCTGCAAGAACGGCAAAATCACCATCGTCAAGGGCCTGGTGCAAAGCGAATTCAGCAAAGCACGCATGAAATCCACACTGCAGGAACTCCAGGAAGAACGCGACTCCGTCCTCGGACTACTCGGCTGATCCGGCCCTGCATGCCGATATCAAAGCGGACCCTGCAAGCCTGCAGCGTCCGCTTTTTTATTTTGAATTGAGGGCCACTGAGGAATCATCCATGAGCGACAAACCCGCACCTGCCGGCTTCAAGCCAAAAAAATCCGTCGCGCTGTCGGGCGTGCCCGCGGGCAACACTGCCCTGTGCACGGTCGGCCGCAGCGGCAATGACCTGCATTACCGCGGCTACGACATCCACGACATCGCCGAGACCTGCGAATTCGAGGAAATCGCCTACCTGCTGGTGCACGGTAAACTGCCCGATGCCGCCGAGTTACGCGCCTACAAGGCCAAACTTCAGTCACTGCGCGGACTGCCCGTCGTGGTGCGCAACGTCCTCGAGCAACTGCCGCCGTCCGCGCACCCGATGGATGTCATGCGCACCGGCTGCTCAGCCCTCGGCGCGGCACAACCCGAGCGCGAAGACCACAACCTGCCCGGGGCGCGCGACATCGCCGACCGGCTGATGGCCTGCTTCGGTTCGATGCTGCTCTACTGGTATCACTACAGCCAGAACGGTCGACGCATCGACGTCGAAACCGACGACGATTCCATCGGCGGCCATTTCCTCCACCTGCTGCACGGCAAACCGGCGAAACCGCTGTGGGTGCGCGCGATGCACACTTCACTGAACCTTTATGCCGAGCACGAATACAACGCATCCACGTTCACCGCGCGTGTCATCGCCGGCACCGGTTCCGACATCCATTCGGCGATCACCGGCGGCATCGGCGCGCTGCGCGGCCCCAAGCACGGGGGGGCCAACGAAGTCGGCTTCGAGGTGATGAACCGCTATGAGACGCCCGACGCGGCGGAAAGCGACATCGTCACCCGCATCGCCAACAAAGAGGTGGTCATCGGTTTCGGCCATCCGGTCTACACCATCGCCGATCCGCGCAACAAGGTCATCAAGTCAGTCGCGCGCGAACTGTCGAAGGACGTCGGCGATCTGAAGATGTTCGACGTCGCCGAACGCATCGAGACGGTGATGATGCGCGAGAAAAAAATGTTCGCCAACCTCGACTGGTTCTCGGCCGTGTCGTACCACAAGATGGGGGTGCCGACGGCGATGTTCACACCGTTGTTCATCATCTCGCGCACCAGCGGCTGGTCGGCCCATGTCATCGAACAGCGCATCGACAACAAGATCATCCGCCCAACCGCGGTTTACACCGGGCCGGAGAACCGCAAGTTCGTGCCG
>JAYUYQ010000024.1:0-7847 GCA_043752435.1 Betaproteobacteria bacterium | reverse complement strand
TTTCAAAATACACATAATGCGGTGGGCTGTTTGTGCGGCAGCGCACAGAAGAAGGGCGTGGCGCGGACTATTCTCCATGTCCATCAGGATGTGATGTTGATATATGCAATAACCGCTTGGGTTCGCGGGTCGCGGTTATCGCGCACTGAACGGTCTATCACATGCTGTGATTTGCCGGCGGGGAATCGCCGATTTGTAATACTGAATTCAACTGGAGAGCCTGAACATGAATATTTTTAAACGCATTTCTGTTTTTTTTGTTGTTGTTTTATTGGCGGGCCTCGCGGGCTGTGCTTCCACTTCAAAATCGGAAGGTGCGGGTGAATATGTCGATGACACGGTGATCACCACAAAAACCAAAGCCGCGATATTCAACGAGCCCACGCTGAAGTCGGCCGAAATCAATGTCGAGACTTTCAAGGGCGTGGTGCAACTGAGTGGCTTCGTCCGTTCGCAAGCCGACATCAATAAAGCGGTAGACGTTGCGCGGAAAGTCGGCGGTGTGAAGTCCGTCAAGAACGACATGCGACTCAAGTAATAAAAGCTAAAGTATTTAAAGTATTAATAGCTCAAGTCACAAGCTGCCGGTGCATGGCGCCGGCAATTCCGGTTACCCAGAATGACGACCGAGATACCCATCCCGGTCGTCATGGGTGAAGATGTTGCTCAATCAGAAGCGACCGAAGCAACAGAAGCAACAGAAGCAACAGAACCGGAAGTTCTCGTCCTTTCTGACTGGCGCACCAATCTGCCACTGATTTTGATGGCGGCCATTGCGCTGATTGCCGCCCTCTATTTTGCGCGGGCTTTTTTTGTGCCCTTGCTGATTGGCATTCTGGCCAGCTATAGCCTGCGGCCAATGGTTGATGGACTCCAAGCGTTGCGCATACCCCGCACCATTGCCGCCGCGATGGTCGTCGGCGCTTTGATCGGCGGTGGTGCGTGGATCGCCTATTCGCTGAGTGACGCTGCGCTGGGCATGCTGGAAAAACTGCCCGATGCCGCGCGCAAGCTGCGGCATACACTGAATCCCGCGCGCAGTGCTGTGCCTACGGCACTGCAAAACGTGCAAAAAGCGGCGGAAGAGCTGCAGGGGGTCGCGGCGGATGCGGCCCAAAAACCGGGGGTGCGTGCGCCGCCGGCGCCGGCGCCAGTAGCGGATACCACGTTATGGTTGCGCGACTACGCCCGCGCCCAGTCGGCACTGCTGATTTCGGTTTTGGCGCAAACGCCGATCGTGATTTTGTTGGCTTATTTTCTGCTGGCTTCCGGCGACCATTTCCGGCGCAAGTTGTTGCAGTTTGTCGGTTCTTCATTGTCGCGGAAAAAAGACGCCCTGCGCATTCTCGAAGAGATCGACTTCCAGGTGCAGCGATACCTGGTCGTGACGCTGGCGTCGAACGCGCTGATCGGCGTCTGTACCTGGCTTGCGTTCTGGGCGATGGGCGTTGAAGAGCCCGCCATCTGGGGGATAGCCGCCGGCGTGCTGCATTTCATTCCTTATCTGGGGCCGGCGTTGCTCGCGATTGCCGCCGGCGTGGCCGGATTTTTACAGTTCGGAACACTGTTGGAAGCGTTAACAGTAGCCGGCGTCTCAATGCTGGTGGCGGGTGTGATCGGCATGGTGCTGATGACCTGGCTGCAAAGCCGGTTTGCACGCTTGAATGCAGCAGTACTGTTCATTGCGTTGTTGTTCTTCGGCTGGCTGTGGGGTGTCGCGGGGCTGCTGCTCGGCGCGCCGCTGCTCGCGATCACCAAGGTGATCTGTGACCGGGTCGATGCGCTGAAACCCGTCGGTGAATTGCTCGGCAAGTAGTCAAGGCCCGTAAAACTCCGCTTAATGTGCGGCAGCGTACAGAGCGAATTCACGGGGCAGGGCATGATAATTCTCGATGACAGGGCAGTCCCGAGCCCGGGTACTGAAGCCGGTGCCGATTTTCGACTTACCTTTCGACGTAACAAAATGAGGAGATCAACATGAACTGGGATCGTATTGAGGGCAACTGGAAACAATTCAAGGGTACTGCCAAGCAGCAGTGGGGCAAGATTACGGATGATCAGCTGGACGTGATTGCGGGTAAACGCGATCAGCTTGCCGGCAAGATCCAGGAGGCCTACGGGATCTCGAAAGATGAGGCGGAGAAGCAATTGGACGACTGGCAGAAAAGTCAGAAATAAGCCAGATATAAACCAGAAGTCAGCGGAAGCAGAACAACGGTTTTGATGGGTTGCGGCAGGCGAATTTCGCCAGCCGCATATCACTGTCATGGCTGGTCGATGATTACCAAAGGAATCAACATGAAAAAATTTAATATCAGCGCGATCGCAGTGGCGATCAGCCTCGCATTCAGTACCGGCGCCATGGCGCAAAGCCTGTCGAAGGAAGAATACAAAGGACAGAAAGAACGCATCGCCGACGTATACAAAGCAGCCAAGGCGGCCTGCGACTCACAGGCCGCCAATGCAAAAGACATCTGCATGGCTGAAGCCAAGGGCCAGAACAATGTTGCCAAGGCCGAGCTCGATGCCCGCAACAAGCCGGGTCTGAAGGCCGACTACGATGTACGCGTCGCCAAGGCGGATGCCGATTACGCCGTTGCCAAGGAAAAGTGTGACGACCTTTCCGGCAACAAGAAAGACGTCTGCGTGAAGGAAGCAAAATCTGCGGAGACGGCGGTCAAGGCCGATGCCAAAGCGCAGATGAAGACCGCGGAGGCCAACAAAGTGGCCAGCGAAAAAACCGGCGAGGCGAAATCGAAGGCGAACAAAAAGTCGGGGGAAGCCCGCAAGGACGCCGTGGAAGACAAGCGTGATGCCGAATACGCGGTCGCCCGCGAAAAGTGTGACGCCCTTGCCAGTGATGCCAAGAACAACTGCATCAATGCGGCGAAGTCGCGTTTCGGCAGGTCGTGAACCCTGCGACGGGTCGCGAACTTCCGATAATCTCATTGTCGAACAAGGAATAGTCATGAATACCACGAAAAGATTTGCAGTCAGCGCACTGGTCATGACCGCGATGTTCGGCTTGGGCGGTTGCGCCGGGATGTCGGAGCGGGACAAGAGCACGGCCATCGGCGCCGGTATCGGCGCCGTGGGCGGAGCGGTGATCACGGGCGGCAGCACTGCCGGAACCATCGGAGGTGCGGCAGTCGGCGGCGTGATCGGCAACCAGGTCGGTAAGGACAAATAGGTTTTCCGGCAGCAGTGGATGAACAATGCGCCGGCTTTGCCGGCGCATTTAATTGTGCGGTTGTGCTGCGCACCGTGGTGCTGAAACGGTATGAAAAAAATGAGGTGCGGAATGGTACGGCTTAAGCTGTCTATAGAGCTGCAATATGAAATCATCGACCAGGGCAGTGATTTCATATTCAACATCCATGCCGCACAGACCCAGTGCCAGTCTCTGGTCATGGAAAAATTTCAGGTCAGCCAGCCGGTCGATGTTGCGCTGTTTACCGATCCGCTCCACGGCAATCGTTACGCGCGCCTGCGCGCGCTGCCGGGCCACCTGAAGGTTCGTTATGATGCTGTAGTGGACATCCAACACCACAAGGCATCACCTGACAGCGTCGGGGAGGTCCCGATCAATGAATTGCCGGCCGCGGCATTGGTTTACCTTTACCCGAGTCGTTATTGTCAGTCCGATTGCTTGCGTCAGCTGGCGAACAACGAGTTTGGCAGACTGCCTCAGGGCTACTGGCGGGTGAGGGCGATCCAGGACTGGGTGCAGCGGCAGACTAAATTTGTATCAGGCAGTTCCAATGTCACCACTTCCGCGATCGATACGGTCGTTGAGCGGGTCGGTGTGTGCCGCGATTTTGCCCACCTGATGATTGCGCTGTGCCGGGCCTTGAGCATCCCCGCCCGTTTTGCCACTGGCATCGATTACGGCTCGGATCCGGTTTTCGGACCGCCTGATTTTCACGCCTATGTGGAGACTTTTCTCGGTGGCCGCTGGTATTTGTTTGATCCGACCGGCATGGTGCTGCCGACCGGCCTGATCCGGCTTGGTACCGGGCGTGACGCCGCCGATGTTTCATTTGCGATGATTTTCGGTACCGTTAAATCCTGGCAACCGCTGATCGGCATTGAAGGCGTGGAAGGTGCGGCCAGTGACATAACGTTGCCGCTGGCTTGCATCGATGCGTTGTCCACTGACGGTGCGCCGGCCTGATCGCTGGCAGGTATCAAGCCCGGCGGTAGCAGGAGCATGACGCGGCTTTCAGTTCACGTCCGTTGAGGATCACGATGTTGCCGCGGCTGTAATTGATCAGTTTGCGTTGTTTCAGCGCGTACGCGGCGTTGGTAACGCCGACCCGTCGCACGCCCAGCATGTGCGCGAGGCATTCCTGGGTAATCCGGAATCGCTCTGACTGCAGGTGGTCGCGGATCATCAACAGCCGGCAGGCCAGGCGTGCTTCGACAAAATGGAAGCGGCTGCAGGCGGCGGTTTGCGTGATCTGGGCCATCAACACGTGGGTATAACGGAACAGTTCCCGTTGCAGGGGGATACAGTGCAGGAATTCCCGCAGGAAACGCACCGCCTCCATGCGCATTGCGGTGCCGCCGAATATCACCAGTGCACGCTGGGCACTGACGTCTCCGCCCAGTGCGAGAAGGATGCCCACCATGCCTTCGCGGCCGACGGGAGCGACCTCCAGAGTCAGCCGGGCATCGACCAGTGAAATCAGCGAGATGACGGCGTCGATGGGGAAATAAACATGCTTGATGGGCTGTCCAGACTCCTGCAGCACTTCGCCAAAGCTCAGGATCACCGGTTCCAGATCGGAAAAAAAGCGCAGAAAATCCCTGCGGGGCAGCGCGGCAAGCAGGCCGTTGGCAGCGACGTGCGGTTTTACCGGGAGTTTCACGGCTGGCATGACAGGCAGGTTAGCGCGGGGATATTTGCCGGTATGTGCGCTTGCGTACGGAGTTCCGCGATGGCAACACGGAAAATCCTGCAATCGCCGGTGAACCGCTCTTTGTTCCGGAGTCGGCACCCGAAGCAACACACACTGAGGAAATCAACATGACAACGCAAGTAATCAAAACCGGGAAGTCGCCGCATCCACTGGCATGGGTCGCAGGCATTGCGCTGATCCTGTTCTGTGCCGCGGGTATCGCAGCCATCATGGGCTGGATTCCGACATCGATCGGCGTTGGCAGCGTCGTTGAGTCGCCCGCAAAAAAAGCGGCACAGGCACAGCCTGCTGCCAAAGCGAAAGCACCCCCGGCACAGGTGGCGAGCAGCGCGCTGGTCGCTAAGTGCGGCAATTGCGGCGTGATTGAGTCAGTGCGCGAAATCGCCGCCAAAGGCGAGGGCAGTGGTTTGGGCGCGGCTGGCGGCGCGGTCGTGGGTGGCCTGCTCGGCCACCAGGTCGGCGGCGGCAGCGGTAAACAAATTGCGACCGTAGTCGGTGCAGTCGGCGGTGCAGTGGCCGGCAACGAAGTCGAGAAACGGGTGAAAGCGACCAAGAGCTATGACATTACCGTCCGTCTTGATGACGGCTCGACGCGCGTGATCAACGAGGTGAACACGCCGTCGTGGCGGAGCGGCGATCGCGTCAAGGTTGTCGACGGCTCGATCCGTGCCATTTGATGTCTGATTGATTACAAAGGAAAATTACCATGCTCTATACCATTGCTGTTGTGCTGCTCATCCTTTGGCTGCTGGGTTTTGTTTCGGCCTACACCATGGGCGGATTCATCCACTTACTGCTGGTGATCGCCGTCGTGGTGATCTTGGTGCGGGTGATCCAGGGACGCCGTCCGCTGTGATCGGCCATCAAGTTTGCACATGACAGGGAGGCTGCCGAAATGAACCGTGAACGCATCGCAGGGAAGTGCAAGCAGCTCAGAGGTGTCTTGCGTGAGTACTGGGGTGAATTGATCGCCGACCGGCGGTTTATCGACGCAGGCAGGCGTGAGCAGTCGGCGGGCATGGCGCAGGAACTCTATGGCGTCAACAAGGAAAAATCGCAGCGTGAGCTGAATGAATTTTTGTATCGCAACCGCCGCTGGGATATCCCCAGCCGGTAGCGCCATGGAGGGTGCGATGGATTACCCGGTGATCAGGAAGTGCATCATAGGTTTTTTCCGGTTAATACCGGGGGTAAGGACTGCGAGTTTGATCGATGGCGCAAGTGACCTCTCCGCTCCTGCGGTCGTCACGGAATCCCGGAAAGATCCCCCGTTTGTGCTGGTGGCGCACGGCGCCGACGGGCAATGGGATGTCTATGCGAAGGATTTTGAGCACCCGCTAGCCTCATTTAATGAGCGTCAGGCCGGCTGCGATTTTGCGAGCAATCTCGCAAAGATCAGAGGAAATGCCATCGTTTTGATACGTGAGTCGCTAGTGGCAAGTTAACTCCATCGCCCGCATTGCCAGAGCAGGATGCCGGTTGTTATTCGCCCAGTGCGTGCCAGCGCACAGAACTGCATGTTTTCGAATGACATCATCGCTGCAATAGTCCCGGTACTCATGCTGGGATCGAAAACCCCGGAGTGAGCAATGAAGGTCTGCCAGAAATTATTCCTCGCCTTGTTTGTCCTGTTGCCTTTGTCGGCGGTATCAAGTGCTGCCGTCGCCCAGCAGCCTAGTTATTCGATCGCCGCGCCGCGTATCGGCGGTTTTGACGTCAAGCAGGTGCGTAAACTCACGGCCGGAACCGAGCTGAATTTCACGCTGTACGGGACTCCCGGCGGCATCGCAATCATCAGCATCCCGGGCGCGACCGCGCGTCTGCTGCTGGAGGAGAGGGAGACTGGATTCTACGAAGGTGTTTACACCATCAAGAGCGCCGACCGCATTGCGGCCAACAGCCGGGTTACCGGCAATCTACGCGTGGGCAACCAGGTGGCGAGCGTGGTGCTGGATGAGTATTTGATTGCTTCCGCGGCCAAGACACCGGCGCAACTCAAGGCGGAGGCGGCGGCTGCGGACGTAAATCCGCGGATCGATCGTTTTGAAGTGGCGCCGAACCAGTTGAACACGGGCAATGACTTGGCCTTTACGCTGTATGGCACGCCGCGGGCAAAAGCCAGTGTCAGGATTGCCGGCGTGCAGGGCAGACTCTTCCTTGATGAGACGCGGGACGGCGTGTACGAGGGGATTTACACCATCAAGTCGGCGGACCGCATTGCAGCGGACAGCAAGGTCACCGCCAATCTGCGCGTGGGGGACGTTCGTACCAGCGCTGTGCTCGGCAAGTCGCTGCTGGCCTCTTCAAATGCGGCGCCGGGCAACCGGCGTTCGGCCAGACAATGTGCGAATTGCGGCGTGGTCGAAGCGGTCAATGTGATTGAGGTCAAGGGTGAGGGCAACTATCTCGGCATGATTGCCGGCGGCCTCGCAGGAGCCTTGCTCGGTCACCAGGTCGGCGGCGGTTCGGGTAAGCAGATTGCCACGGTGGCGGGTGCTGCGGGCGGCGCCTTCGCCGGCAACGAAGTTGAAAAGCGCATGAAAACCACCAAGCATTACGAAGTCATTACCCGCCTGGAAAACGGCGGCACCCAAGCCATTTCTTATGAAACCGATCCCGGTTACAAGGTGGGCGAAAAGGTTCGGGTGGAAAACGGCACGCTGGTGCGCAATCAGTAACAGCCAAGCTCGCTGTCGCGTTCAGCAATACCGAACGCCCTCATTGTTGAGGGCTTTTTTTTGTGCCAGGATCAATAACCGAACAGCGCGCGCAGCCCGTCGAACACAATCAGTTTCAGCGCCAGCAAAATCAGCATGACATTGAATATCAGCAGGAAGGTTTTTTCGTCAAAGCCGGACAGTAATTTCTTGCCGACCGATGTGCCGACCAGCACGGCAATGGTCATCAGCACGAGCAGCAAGCCGT
>JAYUYQ010000023.1:0-3077 GCA_043752435.1 Betaproteobacteria bacterium | reverse complement strand
GCGCCGCAGCGATTACGACATCACCGACAAGATCCGCACCACCGATCCGATTGAGGTTTCCGATCACGTCGCCAGCCTGTTCAATGGCCTGTACCCGGACGCGAATTCGCGTCCCATGCGGCGCGCATTTGAAGACTTGTCGCAGATGTATCACGGCAAACATCCGGACTATCACCCCTGTGATACTGAATATCACGACATCCAGCACGTGCTGGATGTGACGCTGGCGATGGCGCGGCTGCTGGACGGTTATCAGCGGGACCGGAAAGATCACGCGCCGTTATCGCCGGAGTTGTTCAATCTCGGCATCGTCATCGCACTGTTTCACGATGTCGGCTATCTGCGGCGCCGCAACGACCATAAACACCGCTTTGGCGCGGAGTACACGCTGACCCATGTCAGTCGCGGATCGAGATTCCTGCGCACTTACCTGCCCCGCATCGGCTTGAAAAAGCATGCGGCGGACGCGTCGGTGCTGGTGCACTTCACCGGCTACGAACGCGATGCCGACACCATCAACATGGATGATCCGCTACTGCGCCGCATTGGCGAGATCCTCGGCACCGCTGACATCATCGCGCAGATGTCCGACCGCTGTTACCTCGAGAAATGCCATGACCGGCTGTATCCGGAGTTCGTGCTCGGCGGTATTGCCCGTCGCAAAATGCCCGACGGGCAGATCAAGGTCATCTACAAGTCCGGCAAAGACCTGCTGAGCAAAACCCCGGCGTTCTATCTGAATGCGATCAAACGACTCGACGAAAAACTGCATCGGGCGTATCGCTACGCTGAAACGCATTTTGGCGGCAAGAACCTGTACATGCTGGAAATGAAAAAAAATGAGGAACACGCCGTGGCCGCCACCAGCGCGTCCGGGCGCAGTCAGCTGCGCCGCACGGCGCCCAACACCTTGCTGTCCGATGTGCGTGGATATCCTGAGACGCTGATTATTCCCTGAGTGGCATCAGGCCCTGCAGCGTGGCTCAACCCTGGCTTCGCACAAAACTGAACAATCGGCCGCGCGATGCCGGCATGCCCACCGATGCCGGCATCGGCATCGGCTGCGCGGTGCGCATATAACCCTGCGCCGCCAGCAGCGAGCTGAACGCACTGACGTAACCGCGCCCGGGATCGGCGATCAGCACTTGTGCCGCAGGGTTGGCGTGATGAGCGATGAAGCTGGCGAGCAGTTCTGCGTGGTCAGGTTCATAAAGCAGATCGCTGCCGATGATCAGATCGAAGCGGCCGAGCTGCGGGTTGGGGCCCAGCCATGCTGCGTTGAGAAATTTGATCGGCGCGAGTCCGTTCAGTTCGGCATTCTGGCGCAGGAATTCTTCGGCCAGGGGATGATGGTCACAGGCGGTGATGGTGGCGCCGCGGCGCGCCAGCACCAGGCTGGCCAGGCCGATACCGCAACCCAGTTCGAGGATATTTTTGCCAGTGATCGGAAACCGGCTGATGGCTTCTGCCAGCGCCAGGCCCGCTGGCCACACCACGCCGAACAAGGACCATGACGCCGGAGACACACCGGCGCGTTCGGCGGCACCCTCCGGATCGGAAAACTGCTGCTTGTTGAGCAGAGCGCGAATGCGGAAATCGCTGTCGCCGACATGGAGGGTGACGATTTCGACTTCGTAACCAGGCATGGCGTGCTCGCGGTGACGTCGGGGCCGCCGGAATTGGCAGCGGGACAGCGGCAGTGAGCCGCGTGCATTCAGTCTACGCGAATGAAGGCCGGATGTTCCGGGTGTCGTGCCGGGCCCGGAAGCATTACATTAGGCGTTCCATTCAATGGAGCATGCATGCGTTTCCTGATCCGCACCGGCACTTTTGTACTGCAACTGGCGACCTTCCTGGTGCTGGTTACTTTGCTGTCGCAGGCGGTGACGTATTTCACCGCCGAGCGTTATGTTGCAGGCAATACGCCGAGCCGGCTGTTCCCGGTGGTAGTGGTGCGCCCGGCGGCGACCTCAACTGCCACCCCGGAGTATGAATTGCTGCGCTGGCCACAGCTGACGCGCAAGGATCCGCCGCTGCTGCGACCCTGGAATTTGAAGTTGCCGGTGCCGGAAGGCATGTTTGCCGTCGCGGTGGCCGGTGGTTTTGAGCCTCGTGTGCGTTTCAGCGCGACCGATGCCACAGGCGGCCGCCAGCGGGTGGAGATTAAAGTGACAGACGATGATTACGTGATTTATGCCGCGTATGCCACGGATGGCGCGACGGCAGAGCCGGAGTATTTCCGCATCTGGGGTCCGACCTCGGCGCTGATCGCAGTGTTTCCGGCGTTTGTGTTGACGGTGGCGCTAAGCCGGCTGGTCAGGCGTTGGTGGATATCGCGCAAAATGCGTCGCACAAAATGAGTCGCGAAAAACCCGGGCAAGCGGGTTGAACTGCGGCGCTGAACCCCGGCTCAGTTAAACGCGGAAATGCCGGTCTGCGCACGCCCCAATACCAGCGCATGGATGTCGTGGGTGCCTTCCAGCGTGTTGACGGTCTCCAGATTCAGCATGTGCCGGATCACCGGGTATTCGTCCGAGATGCCGTTGCCCCCGAGCATGTCGCGGGCCTGACGTGCGATGTCCAGCGCCTTGCCGGTGGAATTGCGTTTGAGCAGTGACACCATTTCCGGCGACGCCAGTCCCTGGTCGCGCAGCCGGCTGACATGCAGGCAGGCGAGCAGCCCCAGCGCGATTTCGGATTGCATGTCGGCAAGTTTTTTCTGAATGATCTGATTCGCCGCCAGCGGACGGCCAAACTGTTTGCGGTCTAGGGTGTATTGCCGCGCGGTATGCCAGCAGGCTTCGGCCGCGCCCAGCGCGCCCCAGCAGATGACGAAACGCGCGTTGTTCAGGCAACCGAACGGACCCTTCAATCCAGACACGTTCGGCAGCAGATTGGCTTCGGGCACGAACACGTTGTCCATGGCGATTTCTCCGGTGGGTGAGGCGCGCACCGAGAATTTGCCTTCGATCTTGCGCGTGGACAGGCCTTCCATGCCGCGTTCGAGAATGAAGCCGCGGATCACGCCGCCGTCGTCCTTGGCCCAGACGATCATGATGTCGGCGATGGGGGCGTGG
>JAYUYQ010000022.1:0-7874 GCA_043752435.1 Betaproteobacteria bacterium | reverse complement strand
CCAGTCGCCAGTCACGCATTTGAAATAACACCCTCACCGGCTCTAATACATGCCCCCAGCAGAACCCCAAGGCGCCCTGACCGGCATCCGCGTCCTCGACCTGACGCGCATCCTTGCCGGCCCCTTGTGCACCATGATGCTGGGGGACATGGGCGCTGATGTGATCAAGGTCGAGCCACCGGGCACGGGTGACGACACCCGCAGCTGGGGTCCGCCCTTTGCCGAGGGTGAATCGGCCTATTACCTCGGCGTCAATCGCAACAAGCGTTCGATGACGCTGAACATGGCGGTGAAGTCCGGTCAGGAGGTATTGGCTGGATTAATCCGCAAGGCTGACGTGCTGGTCGAGAATTTCAAGGTCGGCACGCTGGAGAAGTGGGGCTTTGACAACGAATGGCTGCAGGCCAATGCGCCGCGTGTGGTGCGTTGTTCGATCACCGGTTACGGCGCGGTCGGACCCAAGGCCGGCTTACCCGGCTACGATTTCATCCTGCAGGCCGAATCCGGATTGATGAGCATCACCGGCGAGCCCGGTGGCACGCCGATGAAATACGGCGTCGCCATTGTCGATATCTGCACCGGCATGCTCGCCTGTAATACGGTTCTTGCTGCGCTGCATGCGCGCCACACCACGGGCCGTGGCCAGCATGTTGAGGTGTCATTGTTCGACAGCGGCCTCGCGATGCTGGCCAATGTTGCGGCCAATCACCTGATCTCGGGCAAGGATGCCGGCCGTTTCGGCAATGGCCATCCCAACATCGTGCCCTACACCGCTTATCCGACGCGTGACGACATGATCGCGGTAGCGGTGGGCAACGACGGGCAGTTTGCGAAATTCGCTGCGGTGCTGGGGCATGCGGAATGGGCCACTGATCCGCGCTTCATCAAAAATCCGGATCGTGTTGGCAACCGCGATGCACTCGATGAGTTAATCAAGGCTGAGTTGAAACGCGAAGGCGCGGAGAGCTGGATCGAAAAACTGACGGTGGCCGGCATCCCCTGTGGCCGTATCAACAGCGTGGAGCAGGCCCTCGCAGCGCCACATGCGATTGCGCGCGACATGGTGACTTCCGTCGAGCATCCGACCGCGGGCAATGTCAAAATGCTCGGCATTCCGTTCCGCTTCAGCGATACACCGGCCAGCATCCGCCGCGCACCGCCGCTGCTGGGTCAGCACACTGAAGCCGTGCTTCGTGAAGAACTCGGTTTTAGCGACGCCCGCATCAATGCATTACGTGCAGAAAAAGTTATTTAAAATCAAATTCTTATGTAAACGCCTGTGATGATTACCGGACTCAGCCATGTATCCATCGTTGTGCCTGACCTGGCTAAGGCACTGGAAAAACTGCGCGCGACGTACGGGCTGACCGCCGGCACGATCAAGGTCAATGAAGAGCAGGGTGTGCGCATGACCTACATCGATCTCGGCAACGCCAAGATCGAGCTGATGGAGCCGTCGCGGCCGGATTCGCCGATCGCCAAATTTCTCGAGCGCAATCCCAAAGGCGGCATTCATCATTTCTGCCTCGGCGTCGACAGCGTCGAGCAGACCACGACCGAACTCACCGCTGCGGGCGCGCAGGTGCTGGGCGCCGGCAAAGTACAACTGAACGTGCACGGCGAGCGCATTGCCTTCGTGCATCCCAAAGACTTTCTCGGTGCGTTGATCGAGTTGGAAGAAACCAAGTTGGAGGAGCACGGTGGCTGAACAGAAACAACGGATTTCCGGCGATAAACTCCGCAGCTTCATTGCCAGCGCATTCGAGGCGGTGGATGTACCGCGCGAAGACGCAAAAGTCATCGCGCAACTGATGACGCAGGCGGATATCAACGGTTCCGAAGGTCACGGCGTATTTCGCCTGCCGCAGTACATCCGCCGCATCAAGGGCGGCGCGGTCAATGTGAAACCGAACATCCGTGTCGAACGCGAAATGGCCGGAATGGCGCTGATCCATGGCGACAACGGCATGGGCCATCTGGTGATGAAGTTCGCCACTGAAAAAGCCATCGAAAAAGCCAAGACAGCCGGTGTCGCCTGGGTCGGTGCGCGCTGGAGCAATCACGCCGGTCCCGCTGCGCTGTACGCGGCGATGCCCGCTGAACACAACATGATCGGCCTCTACATGGCCGTGGGCAGCGCCAACCATCTGCCGCCCTGGGGTGGGCTGGACATGCTGCTGTCGACGAATCCGATTGCGGTTGCGGTGCCCGCCGGCGAAGAACCGGCCATCGTGCTCGACATGGCAACGACGGTGGCGGCGTACGGCAAAGTCAAAACCAAAGCGCAGCGTGGCGAAATGATGCCCGAAGGCTGGATGATGGATCGCCAGGGCAATCCGCTGACGGATCCGAAACGGGCGAACGAGGGTTTCCTGCTGCCGATTGGCGGTTACAAGGGTTACGGCCTGGCGCTGGTGATGGGCCTGCTCGCCGGCAACCTCAACGCTGCGGCAATGGGCAAGGATGTGGTCGATTTCAACAATGACGACACCACCGAAACCAACACCGGCCATACCATCGTCGCCATCAACATCGAAGCGTTCCAGGACCTGCAGGAGTTCAAGCAGGGCATGGACACGCTGATCCGCGACATCCGCAAATCACAGTGCCTGCCCGGTGTTGATCGCATCCGCCTGCCGGGTGAAGGTACGCATATCGCCCGCGCCGACAATGAGAAAAACGGCATTCCGCTGCCGGCTGCGCTGCTTGAAGCACTGGGCAAGCTGGCGGGCGAACTCGGAATTGCGCCGCTGAACTGAATCCGGGCGGGCTTGCCTTGCCCTGTGGGCAGCCCTAGGATGAACCTCCTGCAGCAGGAGGTAACATGCCCGAACCATTCGATGCGATCGTGATCGGCGCCGGCCAGGCCGGCCCGGCCCTGGCGGTGCGCTGCGGCAAAGAGGGGCTGAAGACAGCCATCATCGAGCGTCACCGCTTTGGCGGCACCTGCGTCAATAATGGCTGTGTGCCGACCAAGACCCTGGTCGCCAGCGCGCGCGCGGCGCATGTCGCGCGCACGGGTGAAAATTATGGCGTGCTCACGAATGGCCCGGTTGGTGTCGATATGGCGCGGGTCAAGGCGCGCAAGGATGCCGTTGTAAAACAGTCGCGCGAGGGAGTGCGGTCCTGGCTCGACGGCGCCGGCAATGTCACGGTCATCGAAGGCCATGCGCAGTTCACCGCGCCGCAACGGCTGCGCGTCGGTGACCGCGAGCTCGAGGCGCCGCGCATATTCATCAACGTCGGTGGCCGCGCAGCGCTGCCGGAGATGCCGGGCATCCGTGATGTGCCGTTTCTCAACAACGAGCGCATCATGCATCTCGACCGGTTGCCCGAACACCTGATCATTATCGGCGGCAGTTACATCGGACTTGAGTTCGCGCAGATGTACCGTCGCTTCGGCAGCCGCGTGACCGTGGTCGAGGCCGGGCCGCGCCTGATCGCGCGCGAGGACGAAGACGTGTCCGCTGCGATACTCGGGATTCTCGAAGGGGAAGGCATCGAGTTCCGGCTCAATGCCGATTGCATCGGCATGCAGCGTCGCGGCGAGCGTGTCGCGGTTTCGGTGGCCTGTGGTGAAGGTTCGCCGCTGCTCGAGGGCTCGCATCTGCTGCTCGCCACCGGCCGTGTGCCGAACACGCATGATCTGGGACTGCCGGCGGCCGGCATCAAGACCGATGCGCGCGGTTACATCGCTGTTGATGAGGCGCTCGCCACCAGCGCCGAAGGCGTCTATGCACTCGGCGACTGCAACGGTCGCGGCGCCTTCACCCACACCAGCTGGAACGATTACGAAATCGTCGCAAATAACCTGTTCGACGGCGGATCGCGCAAGGTCAGCGACCGCATTCCCATCTATGCGCTGTTCATGGATCCGCCGCTGGGCCGCATTGGCATGACCCACGCGCAGATCATTGCCTCGGGCCGTCCTGCGCTGTCGGCGAAGATGATGATGACCCGTGTCGGTCGCGCCCGTGAAATGGGCGAGACGGCGGGCTTCATGAAAATCGCAGTGGCCGCTGACACCCAGGAAATTCTCGGCGCGGCCATCCTCGGCGTGCACGGTGATGAAGTGATTCATTCCGTACTGGAAGTTATGACGGCGCGCCAGCCGTACACCGTGATCAACCGCGGCGTGCACCTCCATCCGACGGTGTCGGAACTGCTGCCTACGCTGCTGGAGGGATTGAAGCCTCTGCGCTGAACGGCCGGCTTAAACCGCCGGCTCGTCCACCACGCCGTTTTTCAGCACGCCGATGCCTTCGATGTCAGATTCGATGACGTCGCCGGCGTTGAGGTACCAGTCCGGATTCGACAGCGCGCCGCCGCCCGGTGAGCCGGTGGCGATGATGTCGCCGGGTCGCAGTGTCATCTGCGAAAAATGCGCGATCAACTGCGGGATCGGGAACAGCATGTCGCGGGTATTGCCGTCCTGGCGGACTTCGCCATTGACCCGGGTCTGGATGCGCAGGTGCATGGGATCCGGAATCGCATCGCGGGTAATCATCCACGGCCCCATGGGGGCAAAGGTATCCAGTGTTTTACCGAGAAACAGGTGGCCAGCCTGGCGCTCAAGGGCACCGAGATCGCGCGCGGTGATGTCGTTGACGATGGTGTAACCGGCGATCACGTCGTAGGCGTCTTCTTCACGCACGTTTTTGCATTTTTTGCCGATCACCACCGCCAGCTCGGTTTCGCAATCCAGGGCTTGGGTGATGCGCGGCTTGATGATGTCGCGGCCGGGGCCGACGATGGAGGACAGGGTTTTGATGAAGGCGGCGGGAATTTTTCCCGCCGCCTTGCCCGGGAACTGCGTGTAGCCGGGATAGTTGCGGCCGACGGCGATCAGCTTCGATGGGCGGATGGGGGCATAGACCCGGCAGTCGGCGAGCGGCAGGAACAGCGGTTCGCCATTGAATCCCGGCGCATCGGGCCGGACCGTGGCCATATCCGTGAGGTAGGTATAGGCATCGGCGAGCGCAATCCACGCCTGCTCTCCCATGTGCAGGAAATCGGTGATGAATGGCGGCATGTAAATGGCGGCGAGTTCGCGGCCCTTGGGGTTGCCGGCGCGTTCCATCAAATGCAGCGCGTAACCGGCGCGCAGGTCGGCGATGCGGTCGGGCGTAATCAGCACACCGAGCCGTGCCAGTGTGCGCGGCTCATGTTTCAGACTGTAACGAAGCAGTTTCAAGGTGATCCTTTGGTGACAGTGGCACATTGATCATAACAAACGCGAAACGATGCTCGATTGCGCCGTCTGCAGGCCTGGCGGGTAATCTTCAAGCTCCTGTTTCTTCTGAGTAATATGTGATTTTTGGCACGATTTGCGGATATCGTGGTCAGACTTGAGGAACATTTCATCGCAATTGCCGGCCTAACGTGGGTATCGTGCAAATGACCCGGTAACTGACTATCCGCAAGGGAAACAATATGAAAAAAATACTGCCTGCAATCCTTCTCCTCATCACTTCAACCATGGCGTTCACGGCTTGGGCCCAGACTGCGCCCGACGTGCTGGTGCGGACAACGGTCGAAGAAGTGCTGACCATACTCAAGCAGAACCAGGACCGGCGGACACTGCAGGACGTTGCCGAGAAAAAAGTGCTGCCGCACTTTGATTTCCGCGCCATGACCCAGCTGGCGATGGGTAAATCCTGGCGTGATGCGACACCGGCCCAGCAAAAGTCCCTGGAAAATGCCTTCCGTACGCTGCTGGTGCGCACCTACACCACCGCGCTGGCCGATTCCTCCGGCGCCGATCAGAAGGTCGAGGTCAAGCCGCTGCAGATGAAGTCGGGGGATGATTACACCACCGTGCGCACTCTCGTCAGGGAGTCGGGACGTCCCCCGTTGAGCATCGATTACCGCATGACACTGACCGAAAAAAACTGGAAAGTGACGGATATCGTCGCTGAAAAAACGAGTCTGGTCATTAATTACCGCGGCACCTTTGCCGCCGAAATCGGGCGCGGGGGCATCGACGGACTGATCAAGGCGCTCGAAGACAAAAACAAACGGGGCGCATAATTACTGCCGCGGCTGCGACCACCGCGGCCGCGGCGTTTCGCGGTTCGCCATGTTTGCGGCCTCATTGTGCGGCCTTATTGTGCGACCTTGTTGCAAGGCTTTCCCCGGCTCATCTTACCGGCTGAACAGATGCGTTTCCTGCAACCGAATTCATTTCCCAAACTGCTGGCCATCGGCTTTGCGATGGTGGCGTTGCCGCTGATTTTTGCGCTGGTCAACAATGCGGTGGCGATAAACCAGTTTGCCAACCGCAGTCAGCGTGCGGTGCAGCAGGCCGTGCAATCCACGCAATCCAGCCGCCGGCTGGCGGAACTCCTGAGTGCGCTGGAGCGCAATACACGGCAGATGGCGATCCTCGGTGACCGGTCGCTGATGGACGCTTATGAAACCAACCGCAAACTGTTTCTGCAGACGGCCGGCGAGTTTTCGGCGCTGCCTTTCGATGCGGAGCAGCGCGTTGCACTGAACGACATCGTCGACAGCGAAACCGCCATTTTTACAATGCTGCGCGGTACTGTTGCAAATGAGATCACGGATGCGGCCGCGCTGAAAAAAGCTGTTCAGGAATTTGTCCGTCTTGATGCCGGAGCGCAGGGCATCATTAAGCGCGGCGACCGGCTGATCGACCGTGAAATCGAGTTGATGGGTGAGACGGCAACGCGCGCCCAGCAAATCACCCTGTGGCAGATGCTGGCGCTGGTGCCGGTGGCGCTGTTGCTGGCGGCCGGTTTCACGGTGCTGATCGCGCGGCCGATCCGCCAGATCGATGCGGCGATCCGGCGCATGGGTGGCGGGGATTTTTCGGCGCCGGTCGGCGTCAGTGGTCCGCGCGATTTGCAACTGCTCGGCCACCGCATAGAATGGCTGCGCCATCGCCTGAACGAGCTCGAGCAGCAGAAGAACCGGTTTCTGCGCCAGGTGTCGCATGAACTGAAAACACCGCTGACGGCGCTGCGCGAAGGCTCCGAGTTGTTGTCGGAAGAGGCGCTGGGCAAGCTGACGCCCGAGCAGCAGGAGGTCGCCGGGATCCTGCGCGCCAACAGTATAGAATTGCAGCGCTTGATCGAAGATCTGTTGTCCTACGGCGCCTCGGAGTTTCATCGCAGCGCACTGCATTTTTCACCGGTGGCGGTGCGGCGCGTGGTGGCGCGGGTGGTGGATGACCAGAGCCTTGCGTTGCGCGCCCGGGCGTTGCGCATCGCCCCGCAGGTGGATGACATTACGCTGGAGGCCGACCCTGATAAGCTGCGCATCATGCTCGACAATTTATTGTCCAACGCAGTGAAATTTTCCTACGAAAACAATGTTATCAATGTCGAGGCACACAGTGATGGCGTGCACATGGTGCTGGATGTCGCTGATGCCGGGCCGGGGATTCCGCCCGCCGAGCGTGAGCGCGTGTTCGATCCGTTTTACCGCGGGCGCTCTGTTGCCGGCGGGCCGCTGCGCGGCTCGGGCATCGGCTTGTCGGTAGTCCGCGATTACGCGCAGGCGCATGGCGGCACCGTCGAGGTGGTCGATGAGCCGGCGCGGTCGGGCGCGCGCCTGCGGGTGACGCTGCCGTTGCAGCAGGGTAGTGCGGTATGAACTTCAGCGGTGTTAACTTCAGCGGTATGAACTCCAGCGGTATCAGTATCCGTCACGGCTGGATTTTGCTGCCGGCGCTGCTGCTGGCTGGCTGCATTGCGGCACCTACCGCCGATCCGGGCATTGTCACTGTGGCGCCTTCGGCTCATCCAGGCAACGTCACTGTGGCGCCACCCGTGGTTGAGGACCGCATTGACGACGTGACAAAGGTATTGACTTATTACGCGCAGGTCCGCCAGTTGTCAGGACCGGATCTG
>JAYUYQ010000021.1:0-3087 GCA_043752435.1 Betaproteobacteria bacterium | reverse complement strand
TCGGCGGCGATCCGCTGATCGGCACCCCGGCGGATTTCTGGAAAATTCACGCCATGGAAACCGAGAAATGGGCGAAGGCGGTGAAGGTATCGGGGGCGAAGGTCGAATAAGTCAGACATGGGCAAGGACATGCCCAAGCCGATAAACGGTGCCTTCTGGCCCCGTTTATTTTTGCGCAGGTCAGCTCTCGCGCTTTAACCCGGCAATTTCGTTTTCGAGCTCGACGATGCGCTGGTCGCGTTGTTCGATGAGGCGCGTGACATCCGCTGCTTCATACCGCTGCGGAATATGCTGCGGGCAGTTGGCATCCCAGGCCGTCATCTTGAACAGCAGCACCTGTTCGCCCCGCGACGGATAATCCGGCGGCATCAGCTTCGCCAGCAGCGTGGCATCGTGCTCGACCACCTGTGCTTCGCCCCACAGCTTGACGCGCCGCCGGTGGGCATAGTCGATCAAAAACAGATGCGCCTGGGGATTCTCGGCGAGATTGCCCTGCGTGATGAACTGCCGGTTGCCGCGGAAATCGGCAAAGGCGAGGGTGGTGACGTCGAGCACATGCAAAAAACCCGGCGGACCGCCGCGATGCTGGATGTAGGGCTGGCCGGCCGCGTTGGCTGTGCCGAGGAACACGCTGGTCTGCTCGCTGATAAATGCAGCGAGGTCCGGGTTGATGGTTGTGCCCCAGCCGTCACCGGTTTCCATCCGCGCATAGGCGTGACGCGAACCCTTGCGCGCCTGGATTGCTTTCACCGTCGGGGTGAAGGCGATATCACTGGCAAAACGAGAGGCTGTAGTCATGGTTGCTCCTGCGGATCGGGTGGGATGTGAAAGCGACAGAACCCCACGCGCGTTTATGCTGCGCGCGTGGTGTCGCGATCATTCAGGCCTGCGATGCGGAAGCCTGACGCTCCAGTTCCTTGGGGTTGGCGATGTAAGCGGCACCCATGCCCTGACTCATCGGATCGGGGAAGATTTCTTCAAGACCGGCTTCGATGCCGGCAACGATGGCGCGGGCAGCGTCGGCAGGCGAAGTCTTGTCCATGGGAATGTCTTTCGCCATGCGCGTATCAATCGGGCCGGGGTATACGCCGAACACCCGCGTGCCCTGATCGCGGAGCATCGCGCGTGTTGCCTGGGTCAGCGAATGCGTGGCGGCCTTGGACGCGCTGTACGAGGCAAGCAGCGCAAAATTCACCAACGAAGCCACTGATGCAATATTAATCACCGCACCACCGCCGTTTTTCGCCAGCCCCGGCGCGAAGGCCTGGGTCACTGCAAAGGTGCCGAAGAAATTGACTTCCATTTCCCGCCGTCCGGAAGTGATCCATTCCGGGTCGGTGAAGGCACCGCCGGTGTGGCCGGCAAAGCCCGCGTTATTGACCAGCAGTTCTACATCGGGCGCTGCCGCAGCGGCGGCGGCGACTTACGCCGCATCGGTCACGTCGAGTCGCAGTGCGACGACGCGCGCACCATGACGGGCCATTAGCGGCTCCAAGTCTTTGGCATTGCGTGCCGCGGCGTAGACTTTTTTTGCACCGGCGGCCATCAGCGCATTGACGATCGCTTCGCCGATACCACGATTGGCGCCGGTCACTAGCGCCGTCCGGCCTTTGATTGCGTAAGCTTGGGTTAAGTCAGACATGTTCTTGAACTCCCTTGAATATGATTATGAATAGACAGACTTGTCTATTAGTGACTTGACTGTAGACAGGTCGGTCTGTATTGTCAAGTCCTACTGGATCAATATCGCCATGCCCGTAAAAAACACCAGAAAAGTTCAAAAAAATCAGAAATTTACAGACGCACCGCAGGCGGGTGTGCGCGAACGCCTGCTCGATACGGCTGATCGCCTGTTCTATAAAGAAGGCGTCAGGGCCGTCGGCATCGACCGCGTGCTGGCTGAAGCCGGTGCCGCTAAGGCATCGCTATACCTGCATTTCGGCTGTAAGGACGACCTGGTGGCGGCCCACATCGAACGTCGCGTCTCCAGCTCCCGGGCGGAGATCGAAGCCCATGTAAACGGTGTGCCGCCTGCTGAACGAGGTTTGCGTTTTTTCGATTGGGTCGTCGAGATGACGAAATCACCTGATTTCCGCGGTTGTCCGTTGCAGCACGTCGTCGCTGAATTGAGCGATCCCGAACATCCGGCACGCATTGTGGCGGCCGGGCAACGCGAGTGGCTGCTGGCGAAATTCCAGGAATGGGTAAAAGCGGCAGGTGTTGCTGATCCTGCCGCAACGGCCGGTGCGCTGGTCGTGCTGTTCGACGGCGCGGTCGTGGGCTCTGAGCACGACGGCCCGAAACGCGCGCGCGATGCGCGCTGGATGGCGCAGCAGTTGCTGTCGCGCTGAGCCTGACGCCGAAGGAAATGCGCCGGTGGCTACCGCTGCGCCGCGCTGGATGAGAAGAAAAATTCCCGCATCATGAATTCCTCGAGCCCCGCGTTATCGCGGGCACGGGCCGACAGTGTGATGCTGCGTCCCAGGCGGCGAGATTGCCACAGGAATTCCTCCCGTTCGTATTCGCGGATGATGGCAATCATCTTGCGCACCACGGCAATGCGGATATCGTTGTTGGCGCCGCGGCGCACCTCAATCAGCTGTTTGGTATTGCGGCCGACGTCCTTGTTCCAGCCCTGGAACAGGAATTCGGCGTAATCCAGGCTCATGCTTTGAATCTGAAACACGCCGCCGCCCCGGTTCGGGTCGTAGCCGAAAGCGGTTTCGCGCGTGGACTCGAGATTACCGGCGGCCAGGCGTTTGGCGCGGGCTTCGGCACTTTCGGCCGCCGGGGGAGCCGGATTTTCTGACTCGCCCCGCGCGCGACGTTGCGCATCAATGTAAGACGCCATGTCACCCGTGGGTGTGGGAACCGACGGTGCCGTTGGCGCGGGCGCGCCCTTCGGCTCTTTGAGGGCAATGACCGGGGGCGTGGTTTGTGGACGCAGTGCGGGACGCGGTGCGGCCTTCGGCCGGGCTTGCGGTGCCGGTTCAGGCGCCGGTCGCGATGGTTCGGAATCGGCAGGAGCCGGGGGTCCCGGCGGGACCAGCCGGATCGACAGCGGCGCGCTGAGTTCTTCACCGATCC
>JAYUYQ010000020.1:0-7893 GCA_043752435.1 Betaproteobacteria bacterium | reverse complement strand
TGCTGGCCGCGCTGGCGGAAGGTGTCACGACACTGCGTGAAGTGCTGGATTCCGACGACACCGCCCACATGCTGACGGCGTTGCGTGCACTGGGCGTGCGCTGCGAGGATTCCGGTGAACGCGCCATCACTGTGCATGGCGTCAACGGTGTGTTTCCGGTCAAAAAAACAGAACTGTTCCTAGGCAATGCCGGCACCGCGGTACGGCCGTTGACGGCCGTGTTAGCGTTGTGCGGCGGCCATTACAGCATTGACGGGGTGGTGCGCATGCATGAGCGGCCGATCGGCGATCTGGTCGAAGCTTTGCGCCAGCTCGGCGCGGACATCCGTTATGCGGGCAACGAGGGTTTCCCGCCGCTGCTGATCGGGGCGGGTGCGATCACCCCGCGCGCGGAGGTCAGCATCCGCGGCAATGTGTCCAGCCAGTATCTGACCGGATTGCTGATGGCGCTGCCGCTGCTCGGCGCCAAAACGAAGGTGCGGATTGAAGGTGAACTGATTTCCAAGCCCTATGTCGAGATCACGCTGAATGCCATGCGCCAGTTTGGCGTGGTGGTCGAGCGCGACGGCTGGACATCATTCACAGTGCCGGCTGGCGCACGTTATGTCAGTCCGGGTGAGCTGTATGTCGAAGGTGATGCCTCATCGGCCTCATACTTTCTCGCTGCCGGTGCGATCAGCGGCCTGACCGGCGGCGGTCCGGTGCGTGTTGAAGGCGTGGGGCGAAACAGCACTCAGGGCGATGTGCGCTTTGCCGAAGCACTGGAACAGATGGGCGCTGTGGTCAGCATGAGTGAAAACTGGATTGAGGCCAACGCGGGTGAAGACGTAAAAAAACGCGGCAAGCTGCGCGCAGTGGATCTTGATTGCAACCACATTCCCGACGCCGCGATGACGCTGGCGGTGGCCGCGCTGTTTGCCGACGGCACTACGACATTGCGCAACATCGCCAGCTGGCGGGTCAAGGAAACTGACCGTATCGCCGCGATGGCTGCGGAACTGGTCAAACTCGGTGCGACGGTGGAAGAGGGCGCGGATTACCTGAAAATCACGCCGCCGGCCCAATGGCGGCCTGCGGCTATCAACACCTACGACGACCATCGCATGGCCATGTCATTTTCGCTGGCGGCTTTGAGCGGTGTTCCGGTGCGTATTCACGATCCGGGCTGTGTGGCCAAGACCTTTCCCGATTATTTCCAGGTGCTGGCAGGCATCACGGCATGAGCTTGAATCCGAACGTGCCGCCGGTCATTGCCATCGACGGCCCGTCGGCATCGGGCAAAGGGACCATCGCCGCGGCTGTCGCGCAGCACTTGGGATTTCATTATCTGGACAGTGGCGCCTTGTACCGAATCGTCGGTTTTGTCGGCGGCGAGCACCAGGCCAATCTCGACAGCGACTCAGAAATAACCAATATCGCATTGAATTTAAAGGTAAAATTTAACGGAGATCGGGTTTTTGTCGATGCCCGCGACGTGTCAGATCAGATCCGTGGCGAGGTTGCTGGGACCGCAGCTTCACGGGTTGCAGCCTTGCCCGGCGTGCGCCGGGCGCTGATGTCGCTGCAACACGGCTTTCGCCAGCCGCCGGGTCTGGTGGCGGACGGCCGCGACATGGGGTCGGTGGTGTTCCCGGATGCGCAGCTCAAAATCTACCTGACGGCGACCGCCGAGGAGAGGGCCCGGAGGCGTCATAAGCAGTTGATGGAAAAGGATTCCGGTGCTAGTATGGCGGCCCTTTTGCAGGACATTCGTGACCGCGATTTTCGCGACAGCAACCGCGCCACGGCTCCCCTGTTGAAGTGTACTGATGCCATTGAAATAGACACTACCGGGATGCCGGTGGCTGACGTGGTGGCACAGGTCTTGTATCTGTATCAAAAGCAGCGAAAAACGCAAAAAACGCAAAAAACGCAATAAAGATACCAGCTGGGCAGCAAACAGGCGTCATGGACCGCCAGGACCATGGCTTTTTTCAACTACCCTCCCGTTTCTCAAACGGGTGTGATAACCTCCTGATTCCAATGATGAAAACAACCCAACAAGCTGCTCCCATCGGTATTCTTACCGAGAGTTTTGCCGCACTCTTTGAAGAGAGTCTGGCGACGAAGGAAATGCGCATCGGCGAAGTGATTACCGCCGAAGTCGTGCGTATTGATGACAATTTTGTGGTGGTCAATGCCGGTCTGAAATCCGAGAGCTACGTCGCTATCGAAGAGTTTCATGATGACCGCGGCCAGATTGAAGTAAAGCCCGGCGATTTCGTCAGCGTTGCCATTGAGGCTCTGGAGGATGGACATGGCGAAACCCGCCTGTCACGCGACAAGGCCAAGCGCCTCGCAGCCTGGCACGAACTGGAAGACGCCCTCGAGAAGGGCAATATCGTCTCCGGCATGATCAGCGGCAAGGTCAAAGGCGGCCTGACGGTGATGATCAACGGCATCCGCGCCTTCCTGCCCGGTTCGCTGGTCGATACGCGTCCTGTCAAAGACACGACGCCGTACGAAAACAAGGAAATGGAATTCAAGGTCATCAAGCTTGACCGCAAACGCAACAACGTCGTGGTGTCGCGCCGTGCTGTGCTCGAAGCCAGCCAGGGCGAAGAGCGGCAGAAGCTGCTCGAGAATCTGCGCGAAGGCGCGACCGTCAAGGGCATCGTCAAGAACATCACCGACTACGGCGCGTTCGTCGACCTCGGTGGCATCGACGGCCTGCTGCACATCACCGACCTCGCATGGCGCCGCGTCAAACATCCGTCGGAAATGCTCAATGTCGGCGACGAAGTCACCGCCAAAGTGCTCAAGTTCGACCAGGAAAAGAATCGCGTCTCGCTGGGCATGAAACAGCTGGGCGAGGATCCGTGGGTCGGCCTGTCGCGTCGTTACCCGCCCAACACCCGTCTCTTCGGCAAAGTTTCGAACCTCACCGACTACGGTGCGTTTGTCGAGATCGAGCCGGGCATCGAAGGTCTGGTGCACGTTTCCGAGATGGACTGGACCAACAAGAACGTACATCCCTCCAAAGTCGTGCAGCTGGGTGATGAGGTCGAGGTGATGGTGCTGGAGATCGACGAAGACCGCCGCCGCATCTCGCTGGGCATGAAGCAGTGCATGGCGAATCCGTGGGAAGAGTTCTCGATGAACGCCAAGAAGGGTGACAAGGTCAAAGGTCAGATCAAATCGATCACCGACTTCGGTATTTTCATCGGCCTCGCCGGTGGCATTGACGGCCTGGTGCACCTGTCCGATTTGTCATGGCATGTGCCCGGCGAAGAAGCCGTGCGCAATTACAAAAAGGGCGAGGAAGTCGAAGCCCAGGTGCTGTCGATCGATGTCGAGCGCGAGCGTATTTCGCTGGGCGTCAAGCAGCTCGAAGGTGATCCGTTCACCAACTATGTCGGCGGCCACGAGAAAAATACCGTGGTGACCGGCACGGTCAAGGCGATCGACGCCAAAGGCGCGGTGATCCACCTCGAAGGCGACATGGAAGGTTACCTGCGCGCGTCGGAAGTTTCGCGCGACCGCGTGGAAGACATCCGCACCAAGCTGAAGGAAGGCGATTCGGTGACAGCAATGATCATCAACGTCGACCGCAAGAACCGCACGATCAACCTGTCGATCAAGGCGAAAGACCTTGCGGAGGAGACCGAGGCCATGCAGAAGATGACTTCGGACAACAAGCAGGCGAGTTCGGGGACTACCAATCTTGGCGCGCTGCTCAAAGCCAAGCTGGATACAGCCAATACTCAACAATAAAAGGTAAGGGAGCATCATGACCAAGTCGGAGTTGATTGCGAAACTGGCAGCACGCTATCCGCAGCTTGTGGCCAAGGACGCCGAGCTGGCTGTAAAGATGATTCTCGATGCAATGGGAAAAAGCCTGTCGCAGGGGCAACGCATCGAAATCCGGGGCTTTGGCAGTTTTGGTCTCAATTACCGACCGCCGCGTACCGGACGCAATCCTAAATCCGGCGAGCGGGTGCAGGTGCCCGCGAAATACGTGCCGCATTTCAAGGCCGGTAAGGAATTGCGCGAACGCGTCGATATCAAGAAATAACGGACGATCAGGCATCGTTCCTTTGGGCGGCATGGCTCCACGGCCATGCCGCTTTTTTATGTGCTGCGGGGCGCTCTCGCGCGGGCGGTGGGGCATGATATTCTCGACGGGCCATGCAATACCTAATGTGGATCATCAAGGTCGCGTTGTTCCTCCTGATCCTGTCGTTTGCGATAGTGAACACGGATCCGGTGACGGTGCGGTATTACCTCGGATACCAGTGGGAAGCGCCACTGGTGGTGGTGTTGCTGGTCGCGGTCTGCGCCGGCACACTGGTGGGTTTGCTGACAGGCCTTTTCCAGACGCTAAGGCTGCGCCGGCAGATTGCCGCGCTGAAGCGCGAACTGAGCGCTGTCCGTTCACCCGACGCTCCCGTGCTGCCGCCCTCGGACCTGCTATGAATCTAGCTGCGAATCTTGCTGTGAAACTTGCTTTGAAGCGCCACGCATAATGGATATCGAACTGTGGTGGCTGCTGACTTTGCCGCTGTTTTTTGCGCTGGGCTGGATGGCGGCGCGCATCGACATCCGCCAGATCGTCACCGAATCCCGGTTGCTGCCGGCATCCTATTTCAAGGGCCTCAATTTCCTGCTCAATGAGCAGCCCGACAAGGCGATCGAAGCCTTCATCGAGGTGGCCAAGGTCAATCCACAGACCATCGAGCTGCACTTCGCACTGGGGAGCCTGTTCCGGCGCCGCGGCGAAGTCGAGCGCGCGATCCGCATGCACCAGAATCTGGCCGAGCGGGAGAATCTCGGGCAGGAGCAGAAGTTGCTGGCTCTCCTTGAGCTGGCGCAGGATTACCTGAAGGCTGGCTTGCTCGACCGCGCCGAAGAATTGTTTCTCAAGCTCGACAACACACCTCACGCCGAGGCCGCGCTGCGTTTCCTGCTCGAAATCTATGAACAGGAAAAGGAATGGCGCAAGGCGATCGTGATCGCCGAGAAACTCGAAGTCCTCAACGGCAGTTCATTCCAGAAAGAAATCGCCAATTTTTACTGCGAGATGGCGGCGCGTGAATTGATGCAGTCACGACCCGCAGATGCGCGGCCGCTGCTGGCCGAGGCGCTGGGACATCACCGGCTGTGCGTGCGTGCGAACCTGCTGCTGGGTGACCTTGAGCGCGACCTCGGCAACGGGCCCGCAGCCATAGCCGCCTGGCAACGCATTGAATCGCAGAATCCGGCCTTTCTGTCACTGGTCGCGGAACGGTTGTTGATCGCCTATCGGGAAGCGGGGCAACCCGACGAGGGGCTCAACCTGCTGCGCGGATTCCTTGAAAAATATGCGTCGATGGATCTGCTCGACATGGTCTATCAGGCGACCCTGGCCGGCAGCGGCGCGCAGGCGGCCTACCGGCTGGTGCGCGACGAAGTGCGGCGCACGCCGACACTGCTCGGGCTCGACAAACTGCTGGAAGCGCAATTGCTGGAAGCGCCACCGGAGCGTCGCACTGACCTGGAGCTGATCAAGCAGTTGATCCATCAGCACACGCGCAGCCTGGCGATGTACAAATGCGAACACTGCGGTTTCCGTGCGCGTCAGTTTTACTGGCATTGCCCGGCCTGCGGTGAATGGGAGACTTACGCACCGCGTCGTACTGAAGAGAAAGCACTTCCCGCATGAGGGCGGATATCAAGGACAGCAAAAATCCACGGGTCACAATGGGGCCAAGAGTCATAGTTGCGCTCGATTTCGCCAGCGCCGCCGAGGCACTGGCACTCGCGCAGCGCCTCGATCCGAAGCGTTGCCGGGTCAAGGTCGGCAAGGAATTGTTCACCGTTGCCGGTCCCGCATCGGTCGAGCAACTGGCGGCGCGCGGTTTTGATGTATTCCTCGACCTCAAATACCACGACATCCCGAATACCGTGGCCTCTGCCTGCAAGTCCGCTGCGGCGCTCGGCGTGTGGATGATCAATGTCCACGCCAGCGGCGGGCGCAAGATGATGCAGGCCGCGCGCGAGGCGCTGGCGGCCCTGTCGCGTCCGCCTAAGCTGATTGCGGTGACGGTGCTGACCAGCCTGGGCGCGGAGGACTTGCGCGAAACCGGGCAGATGGAGGCGCCGCAGGTGCTGGTCGAACGGCTGGCGAAACTGGCTGCGGACAGCGGCATGGACGGTGTGGTGTGTTCGGCACAGGAGGCTTCGCTGCTGCGCCGGGCCTGCGGGCCGACATTCTGCCTGGTCACGCCGGGCATCCGCTTGGCTGATGCCGCGCAGGATGACCAGAAACGCATTGTCACACCGCAAGAAGCGATTGCCGATGGGGCAGATTACCTGGTAGTCGGCCGGCCGATCACCCGTGCCGCTGATCCGCTGGCGGTGCTGGACCGCATCAACGCCGACATTGCCGCTGCATTAAAATCCTGAATTGATGCAATAAGCTGATGAAAAAAAAACCGCAGAAGAAAACAGCAACGCCACGTAATGACCTGTCGGCACAATTGTCGAAAATACGCCGCGCGCGCGTGCTGGTGGCCGGCGACGTGATGCTCGACCGTTACTGGTTCGGTGAGGTCAGCCGGATTTCGCCGGAAGCGCCGGTGCCGGTGGTCAAGGTTGATCGCGTTGAGGAGCGCCCGGGTGGTGCCGCCAATGTTGCACGCAACGTCGCCGCGCTGGCCGCGAAAGCGTCGCTGCTGTCGGTGGTGGGGCGCGACGAGGCCGGGCGCTGCCTGCGCCAGTTGCTGAAACGCGACCGCATCGCCGCTAGCCTGCATGACGATCCGACGATTTCCACCACGGTGAAACTTCGAGTCATCGGTCGCCGCCAGCAGTTGCTGCGCGCCGATTTTGAAACTCCGCCCAGTCACGAGGTGCTGGCGTCAAAACTGAAAGATTTCGAGCGCCTGCTGAAAAGCTGTGACGTGGTGATCCTGTCCGATTATGGCAAGGGCGGCCTCGCACACATTGCGCGCATGATCGCGCTGGCACGCCGCCACAACAAACCGGTTCTGGTCGATCCCAAGGGCGAGGATTATTCGCGCTATCGCGGCGCGACACTGGTGACGCCCAATCGCGCCGAATTGCGCGCGGTGATCGGTGACTGGAACAGCGAAACCGTGCTGACCACCAAAGCACAAAGCCTGCGCCAGCGACTGGGCATCGGTGCCATGCTGGTCACACGCAGCGAAGAGGGCATGACCCTTTACCGGCGCGGCAGCAGGCTGCATGTGCCGGCGCAGGCGCGCGAGGTGTATGACGTCAGCGGCGCCGGTGACACGGTGATCGCCACCATCGCGGTGATGCTGGCGGCGGGGCAGGATTTGGAAAGCGCCGTGCGCATTGCCAACCGCGCGGCGGGCATTGTCGTCGGCAAATTCGGCACGGCAGTGGTCCAGCCGGACGAGCTGTTTGCCGCGGAGCAGACAGAGGAGCGAGCATGATGTACGTGGTCACCGGCGCAGCCGGCTTTATCGGTGCCAACCTGGTCAAAGGGCTCAATGCGCTGGGCATTACCGACATCCTCGCGGTGGATGACCTGACGCAGGGCGACAAATTCCTCAACCTGGCCGATTGCCAGATCAGCGATTACCTCGACAAGGATGAATTCCTGGCGCGGGTGAAGGCGGGTGGCTTCCGCCGCAGCGTCAAGGCGATATTGCACCAGGGGGCTTGTTCCGACACCACGGCCAGCAATGGCCGTTATGTGATGGACACCAATTACGCCTATTCCTGCACGCTGCTTGATTTCTGCGTCGCGGAAATGATTCCGCTGATTTATGCGTCCTCCGCGGCGACTTACGGCGCGCTGACCGGTTTCCGTGAGCAAGCGGACTGCGAAGGCCCGCTGAACGTCTACGGCTATTCGAAACTGCTGTTCGACCAGCGCGTGCGGCG
>JAYUYQ010000019.1:0-7916 GCA_043752435.1 Betaproteobacteria bacterium | reverse complement strand
ATGGGGGATGCCTGGGATAGCGCCCACGCCATATTGTTCCTGGCTTCCGATGAAGCGCGTTACATCACTGCCACCCAACTCGTGGTGGATGGCGGGCTCACTGCGGCACGGCCAGGGTGACTGGCCGGCAATGGGATGCACGCACCAGCACCTGCCCTTCGAACATACGCCGCTGCGTGCGATAAAACGCACCCTGCTCCGCATGCCATCGCCCGTCCTTCTGTTTGACCGTGGCCGCCACGGTGAGGATGCCGGAGGGCATGCCGATGCGGATTGGTGCTTCAGCACTCGTACCCTGGCGCAACACGTCGTTGACCACTCCACCTTCGAGGCGCGCTGCAACCGCCATACACAGCGATACCGTCAGCGGCAGCGCACGATGCGGCTGACCGTTGGAAATCACACGCCCGGTGAGGTCGATATCGCCGGCAGCAATCGCCGCCCCTGACAACATTTTTGCGTCCTGTGCTGCGGATACAAAACCGATGAAAGGCACTGATTTGTTTTTCGCGGCGTCTTCGGCATTCTTCGTAATACCCATCGCTACTGACGCTGCCCTGCGAATCGCTTCAAGTTTGGCCATCACCGCGGCATTGGACTCCAGCGCCTCCGGCAGTTCGATGCCGGTCAGACCGAGAACTTTCGCATTGACCCACACCGTGGCATTCGCCGCATCGACCATCGATGCGCGAATTTTGCCGACACCGGGTACGTCGAGGGTATCAACTACATTGCCGGTGGGCAGTAGTTTGCCGGTGGTGGCCCCGCCGGGATCGCGGAACTCGAGCTTCACCGGTGAGCCGGTACCCGACACGCCCGGTATTGCCAGATCGCCATCAACCGCGGCCAACCCGTCGTCGAGGCTGAACAGTGCGTGAATGATTTTTTTGGTGTTGGTGTTGTGGATACGGACCAGCGCTTCGCGGCCTGACACCTTGACCATGCCCTCGTCCACCGCAAACGGACCCATCGCCGAGGACATGTTGCCGCAGTTCGCGCTGTAATCGACTTTGGCTTCTTTCACCTGCACCTGGGCAAAGGTGTAATCGATATCGGCATCGGGCCGCGTCGGCGGTCCGACCACGCAGACTTTGGACAAGGAGGACACCCCCCCACCCATGCCGTCAAGCTGACGGCCGTTGGGATCGGGGCTGCCAATCGCGGCGAGGAAAATTTCATCCCACAAGGCTTTGTCCTGCGGCAGATCGCGCTGGTTGAATACCACCGCGTTGCTGGTGCCCCCGCGCATGAACACTGCGGGAAGTTTAAGTTGTTTCATGATTGCCTCCTGAGCCACTGATGCAAGCGTGATTGTACGAATTAAGAAAGACGCAGTTAACGCCGCAGCGCGAGTTGGCAGATGTCTTCAATGCTAGGCGCTGTTATGGCACATGCAGAATGGTGGCTTGCGCACGTGTTCACAGTATGGATATCCGACGATGTCCGGCAAACTGAAACGTTTGCTGTAGTTCATCTTCGGCAGCGGACTGCGGTATTCTAATGGTTATTGCACACCAAAGTTCGGGCTGCTGCCGCGCAAATCCGGATCGCGCCGCCCCTATTACAGGAATCCATCATATGAAAAGACGCGTTGCCACCACTGGCAAACACCGTCCCTCTGCCGCCCGCAAACGCGCTGCGAAGCAAGTCCTCTTGGGGGGCGCTGCGAAGCAAGTCCCCTTGGGGGGGCCTGTGCGGGCCGCGAAGGAAGTCCTCTTAGGGGGCGCCGCGCACAGAATCAATGCCGCTGAATGGCAGGCGCGTGTTGAACTCGCCGCCGCCTACCGCCTGACCGCGATGATGGGCTGGACCGACATGCTGGGCACGCACATCTCCTGTCGCGTACCGGGCACGCACGACCAGTTCCTGATCAATCCCTACGGCCTGCTGTTCGAGGAAATGACCGCTTCCGACCTGATCAAATGTGACATCGAAGGCCGCAAGCTGTCGGACTCCCCGTACGAGGTGAACTCGGCCGGATTCACCATCCACAGCGCGATCCACATGGGCAATCACGAGGCCGAGGCCGTGATGCATTGTCATACCCAGTATGGTGTCGCGGTGGCTGCGCAGAAACAAGGACTGTTGCCGCTGACGCAGATGGCGCTGACTGCCCTGTCGCAGGTGCGCTACCACGACTTCGAAGGTGTGGCCGAAGACCACAATGAACGCGAACGCCTGGTGCGTGACCTTGGCGACGGCAGCATGCTGATCCTGCGTAATCACGGCACGCTGACCGTGGGTTCCAGTGTCGGCGAAATGTTCGCGCGCATGTTCCGTTTGGAGCGTGCCTGCAAGTTCCAGATCACTGCAATGACCGGTGGTGCGGAACTGAACCGCATCCCGAATGAAATCATCAATCACACGCTGGAACAGGGCGGGATGATTTACGGCCAAGGCGGTCGGGGCGCAGGCGGCAAGCTGATGTGGGACGCACTCAAGCGCAAGCTCGACAAGGAAGCCCCCGGTTACGCCACCTGAAATACGGACGCGCAAACTGCCGCGGCACTGCCCTGACCGGCGGTGCCGCTTTTTGCGGTACGCATCCCCTTGAAACCGATCACCGTCGTCACGCTGCTGACTCTCGCCATGCAGGGCGGCCACATGGGCAGCCGCGTCGTGGCCGCCCTGCTGGCGCTGAATCTGGGCGCCGGCCCGATGCTGATCGGCGTCCTCATCGCCTCTTATTCAATATTTCAGCTCGGTTTCGCGCTGATTGTCGGACAAATCTCCGACCGTTACGGTTCGCGCTGGCCGATGCTCGGGGGCGCCATAACATTTGGTGCCGGGCTGATTATTCCGGCAGTGTGGCCAACATTGCCGGCGTTGTTCATCTCAGCACCCCTGATCGGCGGCGGTTTTGTATTTTTCAACGTCGCCGTGCAAAGCCTCGCCGGCACCCTGGGCACTGCAGCGGAACGCACACGCAACTTTTCAACACTGAGCCTGGGTTATTCCAGCGGCCATATGATTGGCCCGGTAATCGCCGGTGTGATGATCGACCGTTTCGGATTCGGGTCCGCCTACATTGCGTTTGCAGTCCTCACCCTGTGTCCGATACTCACTTTGGCCCTGTCACCACAACTGGGCGCCCATGGCACCCGCAGCGAACTGCAAAAAAGCAGCGCTTTCGAATTGATGCGCCTGCCTTCCCTGCGCCGGATGATCATCGTCAGCGGACTGGTCACCACCGGCTGGGACCTCTACATCTTTTACGTGCCGATTTACGGCCATTCGATCGGCCTCTCGGCATCAACCATCGGCGCCATCCTTGGCGCCTTCGCCGCGGCGAGCTTCATCGTCCGGGTTGCGCTGCCGGTGCTGACTTGGCGCTACAGCGTGGAAACCGTGCTCGCTGCGGCGATGGTCTTAGCCGCGCTGCTGTTCCTGCCGTTCGCATTCATTGAATATGTGCCGGCACTGATGGCGCTGTCGTTCGGCATCGGACTGACCCTCGGCGTCAGCCAGCCGCTGACCCTCAACCTGACCTACAACCGTTCTCCGACCGGGCGTGCCGGCGAAGTCACCGGTTTACGGTTGACCATCAACAACATCACCCACATCGGCGTGCCTCTGGCTGCCGGCTCCGTCGGCGCACTGCTCGGCATCGCACCGGTGTTCTGGGCCTGCGCCGCGATACTGCTGGTCAGCGGCTGGATGTCCCACACCGACCGGCAGGACAACCCGGTCAAATAAAAAACGCCGCCGCGGTGATCCGCAGGCGGCGTCATGATGATCAAGGGCGGCAAAAATCGGCCGCCAAGCTGTTTTACTTCAGCACAATGCCGGCGGCTTTGATCACCTTGCCGTACTTGTCGAGCTCGGTTTTCATCAGCGCCATCATTTCCGCTGGGGTATTGGTCAAAGAACTGGCGCCATTTTTCTCGAACTGCGCTCCCATCTCCGGCGAATTGGCAATTGCCGTCAGTTCTGTCTGCAGCTTGGTCAACACCGGCTTCGGTGTGCCCTTGGGCGCAAAAAATCCCAACCACAGCGATACCTCGAAACCGGGATAACCCGACTCCGCAACCGTCGGCACATTGGGCAGCGCCGGCGAACGTTTGGCAGTTCCCACCGCAATCGGCCGCAGGCGGCCGGCCTGGGCATGCGGCAACACCGCCGGCATGCTGCCGAACAGCGCCTGCACCTGCCCGCCAAGAGCGGCAGCGCCGGCCGGGCCGTTGCCGCCATAAGGAATGTGCACGATGTCCATGCCGGCGGCGCGATTGAGCATTTCCATCGCCAACTGCGTGGTCGAACCGGTGCCGGCCGAGGCGAAATTGAGCTTGCCCGGCTGCGATTTGGCCAGTGCAACGAACTCCTTAAGGTTGTTCGCCTTGACGCCGGGGTGCAGCACCAGCAGATATGGCGTTGAGGCCACCAGCGTAATCGGCTCGAAATCCTTGACCGGATCGTAATTCACCTTCGCATACGCAGCCGGTGCAATCACGTGGGTGCTGGTGGTGCCCATGGTCAGCGTATGGCCGTCGGGTGTTGCCTTGGCTGCGATTTCGGTGCCAATGGTGCCGCCAGCGCCGCCGCGGTTGTCAACGATGACCTGCTGCCCCAGTTTTTCACCCAGTCGCTGCCCTACCAGCCGGGCAATGATATCGGTTGAACCACCCGGCGGGAATGCCACAATCAGCCGTATCGGCTTGGTGGGATAAGTTTGCGCAGTACTGGTCTGGGCAAAGCCGGACGCCGGCATGACCCCGGCGACAACCAGCAGTGCTCCTGCCACTACACCTGCAGTTTTATTGTTGATTCGCACTATCGTCTCCTCACAAAAAAAAGCACGCGGCAGAATGCCGCGTGCTCTGTTATTACGACACGATGGTCGTTACTGCTGACACTTACAACGTAGCCGATTCGGCCACCGCTTCTTCGCGTTTCTTGCGGAAGGACGGCACGATCATGAACACCAGCAACAGTGCGGTCGCGATCAGGAATGCCGCGCTGATCGGTCGGGTAATGAATACCGTCGGATCGCCGCGCGAAATCAGCAGTGCGCGACGCAGGTTTTCTTCCATCAGCGGTCCCAGCACAAACGCCAGAATCAGCGGCGCGGGCTCGCATTTGAGCTTCATGAAGATGTAACCCAGGATGCCGAACAGGATCGTCATGTAGATGTCGAGATCCAGGTTGTTCACACTGTAAACGCCGATCGCCATGAACACCATGATTGCCGGATACAGGAAACGGTATGGCACCTTCAGCAGCTTGATCCACAGACCGACCAGCGGCAGGTTCAGGATCACCAGCATGGCGTTACCAATCCACATGCTCGCGATCAGGCCCCAGAACAGGTCGGGGCGCTGGGTCATCACCTGCGGGCCCGGCGCAATGCCCTGAATGGTCAACGCACCCAGCAGCAGCGCCATCGTCGCGCCGTGGGGAATGCCCAGGGTCAGCGTGGTGATGAAAGCGCACTGCACGGCCGCATTGTTGGCTGACTCTGGTGCAGCAACACCGCGAATGTCGCCCTTGCCAAAGTTCTCCGGATTCTTGGCCAGCTTCTTCTCCACCGCATAGGCCGAGAATGCGCTGATCGTCGGTCCGCCGCCGGGCAGCGTGCCGAAGAACGCGCCAATCGCGGTGCCGCGCAGGATTGCGCCAAACGAGGCCTTCAGGTCCGTTTTGGTCGGCATCAGGCCGGTAATCTTCTGGTTCAGGATGTCCCGGTTAGCGGTATCGGCCTTGTCCTGCAGGTTGGACAGGATCTCAGCAAAACCGAACAGGCCCATCGCAACGACCACAAAGCTCAGTCCGTCAGCCAGCCCCGAAGCGCCGAAGGTAAAACGCGACATGCCGGAATTGACGTCGGTGCCGACAATACCGACCAGCAGGCCGAGCACGATCATGCAGATCGTTTTCAGCATCCCGCCGTGGGCCAGCACCGCGGCAGCAATCAGCGCCATGACCATCAGCGAGAAATACTCGGGAGCGCCGAATTTCAGCGCGATTTCGGCAAGCGGCGGTCCCACCAATGCGACCAAAATGGTGCCGACGGTGCCGGCGAAGAATGAACCAATGGCAGCAATAGCCAGTGCCGGTCCCGCACGCCCCTGTCGCGCCATCGCGTAACCGTCCATACAGGTGACCACCGAGGCCGATTCACCGGGCAGGTTCACCAGAATGGCGGTTGTCGAACCACCATACTGCGTGCCGTAATAAATGCCCGACAGCATGATGATGGCGCCGACTGCGTCCAGATTGAAGGTCAGCGGCAGCAGCATCGCCACCGCGGCCACCGGGCCGATGCCGGGCAGCACACCGATCAGCGTACCAACGAGTACGCCGATAAAGCAGTAGAACAGGTTGACTGGTGAAACCGCTGTCGAAAAGCCCAGCGCCAGATTCGAAATGATGTCAGATTCCATGCTATCTCCACCAGAACAGCGGGAACGGCAGTTCGATGCCGTAAATGAAAATGCCGACCGCACCTGCGATCAGTATTACAGTCATGATCAGTACTTCGACGACCTTGAAGGTCTGGCCGGCAGCCGCGGTGATCACCGACAGCAGGAACAGCGACGGAATGAAGCCGATGTGATCAACACCCCAGCCGAAGGCCAGAAAGCCCACGCTCAGCATAATCATCGGTTTCCACGCAAACGGCGTGACTTTCGGACCTTCCGTTTTCAACGCCATCAAGGCCACGATGGCGCCGAGCAGCAGCATGATCCCGCCCAGCCAAGTGGGGAAATATCCCGGTCCCATGCGGCTCGCCGTACCCATTGGGTAATCGGTAGACAACCAGATGGCCATGGCTCCGAAGCTGGCGAACATCATGCCAGCCCAGAAATCTTCCTGATTCTTGATTTTCAACTGAACATCCTCCTGATTTCAAAAACAAGATGCTGGAACGAACCACACTTCCAGTCCGGTGTGCCGCACACCTAAGCACACGATGTTGATATGCCTGCGACGGTAGATCTTTGGTGCTGCTTTTTTTAACCCCTGCATTATTACGCAGACTTATAGTTACACATTACGGAACCGGACTTTACACGAAGCCCTTACCCAAACAAAGCTTTTTTGCCTCTGTCATGGTGCGACGCACAACGTATTTCCAGTCGTAGTTCAGCTCAATTGCGCCTCTCAGTAATTGATTGCGGAACCCGCAAATCCGGAAGCCTTTATAGGGCGCGCCACTTACGCAAGACTTACGCTGGCTAGTGCGTCGATGAATAAAAGCGCCTGGACAAAATTGCACGCATGCGGTGCATACAACCGGGTATCAAAAGCGCAATCCTTGAATACCCGGTTTGCTGGGGCATGGCCGCGCTCAAATGGTGCATGCGCAAACAGGCTGCGTAACAATTCATCAGTTGCCCCGCGCGTACCGACTCAGCAGGGTACTAATCCATCATCTCTACCCGCTTGGTCTTGATCAACATGGACAATTTATCGGCTTCATTCTTGATGAACACGCCAAACTCTTCCGGCGTGCCGCCGGCTTTGACCAGACCCAGCTGATCCAACCGCGCCTGAACATCGGGCATCTGCAGGACGCGGTTCATCTCGGCATTCAATTTGTTGATGATGGGCCGCGGTGTTTTCGCCGATACCTGCACGCCGAACCAGACCATCGCCTCGGCGTTCTTGATGCCCTCCTCCAGCAGCGTCGGCACATTGGGGAGCACCGCCTGGCGCGCGGGCGCCGCCACGGCCAGCACCTTGACACGCCCCGCCTTGATCTGCGCGTCGGCGCTGACCACTGTCGTATGCATCACATCAACGCGACCGCTCATGACATCGGTCAGAGCGGGCACTGATCCTTTATACGGCACATGCACGAAATCGAGACCGGTGGCCGCGGCAAACAAGGCGAGACCGATGTGCAGGCTGCTGCCGTTGCCTGACGAAGCCCAGGTCAGTTTGCCCGGATTGGCCTTGGCATAAGCCACCAGTTC
>JAYUYQ010000018.1:0-3103 GCA_043752435.1 Betaproteobacteria bacterium | reverse complement strand
CGGTGCCGAGGCCGATGACGGGCAGGGGTTCTTTGCTCTTCGGGATCAGTCGGGTCAGTAGCGGCTGGGTGTTCTGTGCTGTGGACAAACCCGGCAGTGTTGCGGCAACCATTCCCGCGCCCAGTGAGAGCATGTCTCGGCGTGTATATAAACTATTGATTTTAAACATATATTTTATAGTTCAGGGGAGGTGGATGAAGGGGGATTCATGGCCCGGCGCTCATGTCCGCGCCCGAGAGCGAGTGCGAGTGCGACCCAGGCCAGGGCCACGGGTACTGTGGCCAGTGCAATCGCACCGAGTTCCATGCCGAGCCCGCGCAGCGCATGAAACAACCATCCGCTGGCCGCATCACCACCGCGGAACACCACGTTGTCGATGACGTATTTGGCTTTGTATTTTTCGGCGCGGTCGAGTGCAGTGAACAATAGTTCGCGCGCCGGATTTGAAATGGCGAAGTTCGCTGCGCGCTGGGCGGCCTGGAATGCAATCACCACCCACAGCATGGGGGTGAGCGCCAGCGCGAGAAATCCCGCGGCAAATACCAAAGGCAGAAAAGCGGCGGCGGGCCCGGCGCCGAAGCGGCGGATGATTTTTCCGGTGACGGTGAACTGAACAATGATGGTCACCAGGCTGACGGCGAGGTCGATGCGCGCAAATATGGCGGTGCGCCGGTTGGGGTCATCGCTCAGCGCAGCGACGATGTTGGCCTGCTGGAAGTAAAGGAAGGTGCCGGCCAGCGACAGCAGCGCGACCCACAGCGCAATGCCGGCGAGATAGGGCGAGCGCAGCACCATCATCAGTCCGGCGATGCCGCTGCCACCCACGCCGGATTCACGCGGCGTAGTCTGTGCTGATGTGCTGCCGCCCTTGAGTATGCTTTTGGGTAATACCGCGGCGGATTCCAGGCGCATTGCGCACAACACGGCCATTTCCAGCAGCAGTGCAGCGATCAGCAACAGATTGGCGCGGCCGATGGGTTCGGCGAGACCGGCCGCGATCAGGGGTCCCAGCAGCGCGCCGGCCGAACCGCCGGCAGCAATAAAACCGAACAGGCGTTTGCCTTGTTCGGATTGGTACAGGTCCGCCATGAACGACCAGAACACCGAGACGGCGAACAGGTTGAACACGCTGATCCAGACAAAAAATACGCGTGCGGTATCGAGCAGCGCCACTTTAAAGGTGAGTAGCAGCCAGAAAATCAGGATGTTCGCGGTGAAGAAGTGATAGACCAGCGGAATGAAGCGTTGCCGCGGTACGCGCGCCACCACTGCACCGAACAACGGCATCACGGCGAGCATGACGACAAAGGTGGCGGTGAACAGCCAGGGCAGGTTCTTGATGCCGCCGGCAAGGCCCATTTCGTCGCGCACCGGGCGTAGTACGTAATAAGCGGCGAGCAGGCAGAAAAAATAGGCGAAGGACCATAACAAAGCCCGGACTTCAGCGGGGCGCACATCAACGACGCGGCTGAGTGCTAGCCGGAAACCGCTCATTGGTTCCATCAGGGTTTGAGTTTGCTATTGGCTGGATTGATCATGCGTATGCTGCAGCTCATGGTGTGCGCAACTCATCGTGCTTTCACTCCCGGAATCACCGCTTTGAGTCTAACAGAGTGTTTTTAAACGGCGTCTGCCGCAATGCCGGTGCTGAGTGGGTGTGGGTTACAATATGTGGAACCAATTGCGCCGCCGGTACTTGCCGTCGCAGGTGTGTTTTACCCGGGTTCAACCTCGAGAGGAGACTGCAATGCATGTCCGTCAATTGCTGTTGCGTGGTGTTGCGCTGATGGTTTTGCTGGCGGCTGCCGGCGTGCAGGCCCAGAGTTATCCGGTGAAGCCGGTCCGCATCATCGTGCCCTTCGGCGCCGGCGGTCCCGCAGACGTTTACGCACGTTTCCTCGCTCAGCAACTGCAACAGCCGCTGGGGCAGAACGTCATCATCGAGAACCGTCCCGGCGCCGGCTCGATCATCGGCACTGATGTTGTGGCCAAGTCGCCGGCCGACGGCTACACGCTGCTGCTGATGTCGAACACCCACACCGTCAACGAATCGTTGATCCCGAAAAAGCCTTTTGTGCTGATGAAGGATTTTGCGCCGGTGGCGCCGATCAATTATTCCGACCTGATTCTGGTTGTCCACCCCTCGTTGCCGGTGCGCAGCGTCGGCGAACTGGTCAAACTCGCCAAAGCCAAGGACAAGGGGCTCAACTATGCGTCCTCAGGCAACGGCACGCCGTATCACATGGCTGGCGAATATTTCAAATCGTTGATCAAGGCCGATATCGTGCATGTGCCGCACAAAGGCAGCGGTGAGGCGCGCACCAGCGTGCTGAGCGGTCAGGTCGAAATGATGTTCGATGCGGTGACGACGATGACCACGCATGCGCGCGCCGGCAAGGTGCGCGCGCTGGCGACGACGGGGCAGAAACGTTCCAAGGTCACGCCGGAACTGCCGACGGTTGCCGAGGCGGGTGTCAAGGGTTACGAGGCGACGATCTGGCTCGGCGTGATGGCGCCGGCGCAGACACCGCGCCCGATCCTTGATCGCCTGAACGGGGAGATCACCAAGATCACTTCGCGCGCAGAGACCGCTGCAAACTGGGAAAAGCAGGGCGCCGAGGCGATGGTCATGTCGGTGGCGGAGTTTGAGAAGTATCTGAACCAGGACATCGCGAAGTGGGCGCAAGTGGTCAAGGTTTCCGGGGCGAAGCCGGATTGATTGTCTGACGGCAATGTTGTCCGCAGGAATTTTTATGTTTTTTGTGTTTGTTACTGATAAACAAGGAGTTTATTGAATGCGTCTGGTTACTTTTTCCGATGCCAAGGGTGTGCGTATCGGCGTGCATGATCAGGAATCGAACTCCATCGTTGACCTTTCTGCATCGACGCGGTTGCCGAAGGAGATGACGGCGTTTGTTGCGCTGGGCAAAAACGGTCTTTCTCGCGCGCGCAAGGCGGTCAAGAGCGGTGAGGGGCGTTTGCCGATGGCGAGCGTCAAGCTGCTGGCGCCGTTTCCGCGCCCGGCGAAGAACATACTCTGCGTCGGCAAGAACTATCATGACCATGCCAGGGAATTCCACAACAGCGGTTTCGATGCCAGTGC
>JAYUYQ010000017.1:0-3116 GCA_043752435.1 Betaproteobacteria bacterium | reverse complement strand
CGCAGGCTGTGGCGCGATAACAGGAAAGTCCTCAAAAAACACCATCGCGTCACTGGTTTTGCCCCAGGTGCCCCCGTACCATGCAGAGGCAGCGCGATATCGCGCAACAGGAATGACATGACTGATGATTTTGTGCGACTGGATACCGATGTATTGATCATCGGCGGCGGCGTGGCGGGTACCATGGCTGCGATCCCGGCGCTGGAAGCCGGGCTGAAGGTGGTGATCTGCGAAAAGGGAAAAATCCTTGATCACTGCGGCAGCATCGGCTGCGGTGTCGACCATTATCTGACGGTGATGGAATCCGGCCCGGAATGGGATACGCCGGAGTTCTTGCTGAAACATGTGCCCGAATTGACCGACGGCATCGTCGACATGGCGGTCGCCGGGCGGGTGATTCATGAAATGCCGCGCATATTCCGCAAGATCGAAGCCATGGGCGTCGATTTCAAGGATCGTCAGACGGGGGATTATTACCGCCTGCGTTCGTTCGGTCTGCCGGGCACCTACCACATCAATTTCGACGGCACTGATTTCAAGAAACATCTTGGTGAACGGGTACGCAAAGGCAAAGCCACGGTGCTGATGCGCACCATGGTCGTGCAGTTGCTGGTCAAAGATAACCGCGCTTATGGCGCCATTGCCTTCAATTTCCGCACGGGTGAGTGGACGGTGATCCGCGCCAAGGCGGTAGTGCTGGCCGCGGGTGACGTCAACCGCATTTCGAACAACGCATCGGGCCTGGCTTTTGATTCCTGGCATATTCCGTACAACACCGGTGATGCACAGGCGATGGGTTATCACGCCGGTGCCGCTCTGGCCAATATGGAATCGGTGGAAGCGACGCTGACGCCGAAAGGATTTTCCTGCCAGGGCCTCAATGCCCTGGTCAGCCTTGGGGCTTATTTTGTCAACAAGGCCGGCGAACGTTTCATGTTCAAGTATGACAAGAAGGGTGAGAACGCCCGCCGCGCAGTGATTGCCGACGGCGTCATTAACGAATATCTGCTCGGCAACGGCCCGATTTATCTCGACTGCCGTCATCTGGCGCAGGACATGCTTGACCGTATGGAACACACGCTGCAGGTCGACCGTTACACGCTGCCGGCGTATTACCAGCAGAAGGGTGTCAATTTTCGCGAAGAGCTGGTCGAGGTGTCGGTATCCGAACTGAGCATCCGGCGCAGTGGTGTGTATTTTCGTGGTAGCGGCCTGGCGGTCGACACCAATGGTGAAACGGCGGTCGAAGGCCTGTTTGCCGCCGGCGATTGTGCGACGGTCAGTGGCGGCATCTCGGGTGCTGCGGTGCTCGGACATATTGCCGGCGAAGGCGTGGTGCAGCGCATCCGCGCGACTACCGGCGCCTTGCCCGAGGTTGATCGCAGGACGCTGGATGACGTTCGTGCGCGCGCCGTGTCGCATCTGCAGCAAACGGACGGGTTGCCGTGGAAGGAATATGAAGACACCACGCGGCAGACGGTCAGCGATTATGTGGGGGTGCGCCGGGATGACCGCGGACTGAGGCTGGCGCTCGACACGCTGCATGCACTGGCCAAACGCGAGCCGACGCTGAAAGCCGATGACCTGCACGGATTGATGCGCGTGCACGAAGCCAAAAATATCCGCATGAACGCCGAGATCATGGCGACTGCGTCACTGGCACGCCATGAAACACGGACCGGCTCCTCGCACTTTCGCATGGATTATCCGCAGACCGATGATGCGAATTGGCGCAAGTTTGTCATCGTCGAGCGCGGCGCTGACGGCCCGGTGACCCGTACTTTATCCACGGACCAGCCGCTGTCTGCAGCATTCAGTCGGAACAACGCTGCCGTGGCAGCGTGACAGGTAATCAATGAACAACGCACAAAAAGAAGTGTTCAATCCGATCCGCATCAATCCCGAAACCTGCATCAAGTGCAATCTCTGCGACTGGATCTGCCCCGGCGACCTGATCTACAAGGAAGAGGACAACCGCGAGACGCTGCCGGTGATCAAATATCCGGACGAGTGCTGGTATTGCGGACTGTGCCAGTCGATCTGTCCGACCCATGCCATCACCGTGGTGTTCCCGGAGCAGATGGTGAACAACCAGACCGATGTGGCTACCTTGCTGGGGAAGGTGGCTGAATAAGGTGACGGAGTAGGTGATGAGGAAGCATGGCGACATGTCCGGGGAGCGTACGCTGGAGCAGGTCAAGGCTGAAATCATCCGGCGCGCCGGCCGTAACAGCCCGCTGGAGCACATCAGTGCCGGCGATGCGCAGGCGGCCGTCGCAGCACTGACCAGCCTCGACCGTGATCACTGGGCGGAGGTCTGGTGTGCGATCGGCCTGCGCCACGAAGCGGAAGGAGATGCGCTGCGGCAGCGGGGTGCAGCCGCCGCCGCGATCCGCGAGGCCTATTATCTGGCCTATGCCAATTGCCGCACCGGTCGTTATCCGGTGGCCAGCACGCCGGGCAAGCTGGCGGCGCACCGGCATTCACTGCGCTGCTTTCGCAAGGCGGCGCATTATTTTGATCCGCTGCTGCAGGTGGTCGAACTCCCGTTTGAAGGAAAGATGCTGACCGGTTACCTTCAGGTACCGGCCGGCGTGTCGCGACCGCCGGTGGTCATCCATTGGGGTGGTGTGGATGGCTGGAAAGAAGACCGGCAGCGCAACAGCAGTATTTTGCATGCGCAAGGGCTGGCGACATTCACCATGGACATGCCCGGCACTGGCGACAATCCGGCGCGCTTTATGGAGCCGAACGCAGAGCGTACGTTTTCTGCTGCAATCGATCATTTGCAGCAGCGCGATGAAGTCGATGGCGCGCGCATCGGTGTCTGGGGCGGCAGCTTTGGCGGTTACTGGGCGGCCAAGATGGCGCATGTTGAGGCTGCGCGGATCAAGGCGGCTGTCACTCAAGGCGGCAATGTGCATTACGGCTTCCAGCGTGAGTGGCTGGAGCCGGCGCTGACGCGAACCGCATCGACTTATCTGCTGGGTCCATCCAGCCTGCTCGATGCACGGAGCTGGGTGCTGGGCGCGCGCGCGCTCAACGAAGTGCTTAACATGGCGCCGCAGCTCTCGCTTCTGGATCAGGGCCTGCTTGATGGCCCCTGCGCGTCGTTG
>JAYUYQ010000016.1:0-3130 GCA_043752435.1 Betaproteobacteria bacterium | reverse complement strand
TGACCCTTTCCTTCTCCTGCACCTTGAGCTCGATCGGGCCCAGTTTCACGCCGGTGGTTTCCTTGGTGTAACTAAAGCCGCCGTAGGCCAGGCCGAGGGCGCCAGCCACGATGAGTACAATTGCGATCATTTTTGTAGGATTCATTTTGGGTCTCTCCGGAAATGTGTTGAACAATTATTGAGACATTAATTCGGCATCATCTATTTCGATTTATTGTCGATCTCCACCTTGCGCCCCTCCTCTGCGCAAAAAGCTGAAAGTTTTTCGAGCACCATGGCTACCGCGCGGTTGGCTGCGACCACCCCACTGTATGGATCTTCGCTGGTGGCGGGAACGGTGGTATCAAACTCGCGCCAGGCAATGACTTTGCGGGTCTTGTTGTCAACAAGGTAGGCGCGCAATGTGAATCGCGCGCGACTGGGTTGTGCCCCGAACTCGTGTTGCAGCCGGATGATCTCGGTATCCAGTCTCAGATCGCCGGCAGCAGCGCTCGGAGTCAGCACCACGGCACGGAATGTCCCGGTATTCGAGATGGCGGCGACCAGCAGTGGCGCCAGCATGCGCGCAGGTGGATCTGTCCATTCACTGTTCGCGAAATATTCAAGCTTGTGGGCTTCACGCACATAGATGATGCGCGGGCTGGCAAATCCGGCAGCTGCGTGCGGAGGATTGATGATTAATGTCAGTGCTGCGGCAGAGACGGCCGTCGGCGTTGCGCTCTTTACACTGACCAGCGCGCTATCTACACTGTCCAACGCGCTATCTACACTGTCCAACGAATAATAGGCCGGGTGCGGTGTTGCTGTCGGGCGCAGCGCGTTGCATGCGCAGAGGGTTACGAGACACAGGCCGGCGATAAAGAGCCGACTCCGGCGGACGAGGGGCGGGTTGTTCATGGCGTTCATGGTTTTTTTGCTGGTTCCATTGTTATTTCACCCGGCCCCGCCGGGACCGGCGTGCGGCCAAAAAGAAACCCGCGCGGATCACGCTCGGTCTGCTCGCTCAGCCGGCGCAGTGAATTCGTCAGGGTGCTCAGTTCACCCAGCAGGCGCTCCAGTTCCGGCAATGTTTCCGCAGTAAAGCGGCTGACATCGGCGCCGGCGGAATCAACCACTTTGCCGGCGCTGGCGCTGGTGCGGGCGACTTCGATTCCCATTTTTTCGACGGCATCGGCACCGCGCCCGATGCGGGCGATCACCGGCCCGGCCTCAGCAGTCAGCCGGGATGTGTTTTCGAACGTGCGCGCGGCATGAGTGATGCCCGCGTCGAGTATGTCCTTGCGCGCGGCGACAGTCCGCGCCACCGTGGCAATGTCGGCAAGTGCGCTTTTGAACGCCGCCTGATTTTCGTCGCTTAGGATGGCGTTGATGTTGCCCGAAGTACTGTCCAGTTTTGCCAATACGTTGGTCAGCACGTTCTCGAGGCGGGCGCTGAGCGAGGGTTTGGTCAGGATCACCGGGAACTCTTCGGGCGAGATCGCCAGCAGGGGCGGTGCATCGCGGGCGCCGCCGCTGAGTTCGACATAGGCAATACCCGTCAGTCCCTGGGTTTTTAATACGGCCACGGTGTCGATCTTGATTGGTGTTCCACGCTCGATCGCGAACACCAGCCGCACGCGTTCCGGGTTGGCGGGATCCAGCCGGATATCCCGCACCTTGCCCACGTCCACACCGTTGTATTTGACCGGCGCGTTCAGATTGAGGCCGGCAACCGACTCGTCGAGGATCGCCAGATACAGATCGTATTTTTTCTGCAGCGTACCGCCCGAAGCGAGCCACAGCGCCCCGGCAATCAAGGCAGCGCCGAGCACCAGCACGAAAGCACCGACGATAGAGTAGTTGACCTTGGTTTCCATTATAAGTATATGATTTTAAATATTATTTTTATCGGAGGTCAATTTTTGATGCTGCGCTGCACGGCTGCGTGGGCCGTCGAAGAATGGCCGGATGGCGGGGTGGTCCATTTGCGCTAGTTCAGACATGGAGCCAATGCCTTGCACCTTGCCATCGGCGAGCACGGCGACGCGGTCGGCCACCTGCCATAACAGGTCGAGGTCATGCGTGATCATGACGACAGTCAGACCGAACAGGTCGCGCAGTTCGCGCACCAGCCGGTCAACGCCTGCGGCGCTGTCCGGATCAAGACCCGCGGTCGGTTCATCGAGAAACAGCAGTTCCGGATCGAGTGCCAGAGCGCGGGCGAGGGAGGCGCGCTTCATCATGCCGCCGCTCAATTCGGATGGGTATTGTCCGGCAACCTCCGGCTTCAAGCCGGTCAGGGCGATTTTCCAGTCCGCCAATTCATCGATCAGCGCATCGTCCAGCCGGCTGTGCTCCCGCAGCGGCAGCCCCACATTTTCCTTGACCGTGAGCGAACCGAACAGGCCGCCATGCTGGAACATCACCCCCCAGCGCTGGCGCAGCGCGAGGGCTGCTTCATCCGTCAGTTCATGAAGGTCAACGCCGAGCACCCGGATCGAGCCCGAGTCGGGGCGTTGCAGCAGGATCATTTCGCGCAGCAGGGTGGATTTGCCGGAGCCGCTGCCGCCGATCAATGCGAATATTTCCGCGCGGCGTATTTCGAGATCAAGCTCTGAATGAACGACCTGTGCGCCGAAGCGTGTCGATACCTTGCTGATCTGGATGACCGCTTCGTCATTTTGCGCTGGGCTTTGCATATCAGTGCCCGCCCGGCCGCCCGCAGGGCACTGAGCGCCCCCTCGGGGGGCAGCGAATGAAGAGAGCGTGGGGGCACTTCATCCTAGAGATCCAGCGCACTGAAGGCGACGGAGAACAAGGCGTCGGCAACAATGACCAGGAAAATAGACTGCACCACGCTGCGCGTGGTCTGGCGGCCGACGCTGTCGGCACCGCCTTTGGTGCGAAATCCCTGAAAGCAGCCAACCACGGCGATGATGATTGCGAACACGGGTGCCTTGCAGATCCCGATGAGGTATGACGTGACGCTGACCGCCTTGACGAAGCGGTCCAGAAAATCATCGAAACCGACGCCCAGCTGCGCCTGCGCCATGATCATGCCCCCGAACACACCAAGCACATCCGCGAACACGGTCAGCAGCGGCATGACGATCAGCAGCGCCAAAATTTTCGGCAGCACCAGCAGATCCAG
>JAYUYQ010000015.1:0-7981 GCA_043752435.1 Betaproteobacteria bacterium | reverse complement strand
TATCGAGTTTTTTCGCGACTTGAAGCAGATAAACCCGCCGGCTGTCGGCCCGCAACACGCGGAAATTCCACGAGTCGATCAGCAGTTGTTCGCCGCGTTTAGGCACGCGGCCGAAGCGTTTGAGCACCAGGCCGCCGACGGTGTCGAATGCCTCATCGCTGAATGTGGTGCCGAAGGCGGCGTTGAAATCAGCGATCTCGGTCAGCGCCTTGACGCGGTAAATGCCGCGCTTTTCCTGCACGATGTTGTCTTCAGCCTCATCGAAATCGTATTCGTCCTCGATGTCGCCGACGATTTGCTCCAGCACATCCTCGATGGTGATCAGGCCGGCAACGCCGCCGTATTCGTCGACGACAATGGCGATGTGGTTGCGGTTTTTGCGGAATTCCTTGAGCAGCACGTTGAGCGGCTTGGATTCCGGAATGAACACCGCCGGGCGCAGCATTTCACGCACGTTGAATTCTTCCTCGCCGGCGTAATAACGCAGCAGGTCCTTGGCGAGCAGGATGCCGATGACATCGTCCTTGCCGTCACCGATCACCGGGAAACGCGAATGCGCGGTTTCGATGACCAGCGGAATGAAGCGGTCCGGCGGTTCGTTGACATCAATGACGTCCATCTGCGCGCGCGGCACCATGATGTCGCGCGCCTGCATTTCGGCGACCTGCAGTACGCCTTCAATCATCGCCAGGCCGTCGGCGTCGAGCAGGTTATGGTCGTGCGCGGAACGCAGCAGCGTGATCAGTTGCTCGCGGTCTTTGGGCTCGCGCAGCAACAGCGTCGAGAGCCGTTCGAGCAGGGTGGGTTTTTGGGGTTCAGCCATATTCAGAGTGGTGGTTAAGCGCCGCGTGCCGGAGCAGGGCGATACGGGTCAGGATACCCGAAGCGGGCGAGCAGCGTCCGTTCGCGGCGTTCCATAGTGGCCGCGTCCTTGCTGTTTTCGTGGTCATAACCCTGCAGGTGCAGCAGGCCGTGCACGACCATGTGCGCGTAATGTGCGGCGACGGTTTTGCGCTGCGCACGCGCCTCACGCGTGATCACTGGTGCGCACAGCGCGACGTCGCCTTCGAACGGCGGTGCGTCGCTAAAAACAAAGGTCAGCACGTTGGTGGCGTAATCCCGCTTGCGGTAAGTGAGATTGAGCAGCCGGCCCTCTGCCAGGCCGACGATGCGGATGGTGACGCGCGCATCGCCGGCGAGTGCTGCACGCGCCCACTGGCGGATGCGCGCGGGAGTCGGCACGTTGCGTGCGGTGGCGGCGCATTGCACATCGATATGTGATGCCGGCGTGCGGCGTGCGGCGACAGTCATTTTTTTGCACTATTGCCGCGCGGCTCGTCTTTTTTGCCGTAGCGGTCATAGGCATTGACGATGCGCTGCACCAGAGGATGGCGCACTACATCTTCGGCCTTGAAGAACGTAAAGGCGATGCCGCGCACGCCCTTCAGCACCACCTGTGCTTCGACCAGGCCGCTGATCATGCCTTTGGGTAAATCAATTTGCGTGACATCGCCGGTGATCACCGCCTTGCTGCCGAAACCGATGCGGGTGAGGAACATTTTCATCTGTTCGCGGGTGGTGTTCTGTGCCTCGTCGAGAATGATGAAGGCATGGTTCAGCGTGCGCCCGCGCATGAAGGCCAGCGGCGCGATTTCAATCGCCTGGCGTTCAAACATCTTGGCGACCTTGTCGTAACCCATCAGGTCATAGAGGGCGTCGTAGAGCGGGCGCAGGTAGGGATCCACTTTCTGCGCCATGTCGCCGGGCAGGAAACCCAGACGCTCGCCGGCTTCGACCGCAGGGCGGACCAGGATGATGCGCTCAACCGCGTCGCGTTCCAGCGCGTCGACCGCGCAGGCCACCGCCAGATAGGTTTTGCCGGTGCCGGCCGGGCCGATGCTGAAGGTGATGTCGTGTTTCTGGATGTTCAGCAGGTATTCGTTCTGGCGCGGCGTGCGGCCGTGCAGATCGGTCTTGCGGGTGATCAGCGCGGGGAGCGGAATCGCGGCATGCGCTGCGCCCTGATGGCCGGCTTCGATCAGCGCAAGTTGTATGGCGTCGAGCGACAGCGAGTCCTGCGATTTTCCGTAGAAATCCTGCAACACTTTGACCGCGATGCGCACGCGTTCCAGCGTGCCGGTGAGTGCAAAATGTTCGCCACGTCGCGCAATGCCGACATCCAGTGCGGTTTCGATCTGGCGCAGGTTTTCGTCGAGCGGTCCGCACAGGTTGGCCAGGCGGTGGTTGTCGACGGGGGTAAAGCTGATATCAAGTGGTTTCAATGGATAGGGTTACTTAGGTAAGAAATTCAGGTAATGAGTTAGGTGCTGACCAGTTCGCCGCGCAGGGTATGCGCCTGCATTTCGGTGATCAGGACCTCGGCAAACCTGCCGATGCGGTGCTGCGGGCCGGGGAAATTCACCACGCGGTTGTTGTCGGTGCGGGCGGCGAGTTCCGATGCGTTGCGGCGCGAGACGCCGTCAATCAGCACGCGCTGGCGGGTACCGACCATGCCGGCGCTGAGGGCTTGCGCCCCGGCGGCGATGCAGGTCTGCAGGCGCTGCAGCCGCTGCTGTTTCACTTCCTGCGGCGTGTCATCAGCCAGATCCGCGGCGGGGGTGCCGGGACGCGGGCTGTAGACAAAGCTGTAACTGTCGTCGAAACCGACATCGTTGATCAGTTGCAGCGTCAATTCAAAGTCGCGTTCGGTTTCACCGGGAAAGCCGACGATGAAATCCGAGGAAATACTCAGGTTCGGGCGCGCGGCGCGCAGGCGGCGGATGATGGATTTGTATTCCAGCACGGTGTAACCGCGTTTCATCGCCGCCAGCACGCGGTCGGAACCCGATTGCACCGGCAAATGCACATGGCTGCCCAGTTGCGGGATGCGGGCATGGGCCTCGATCAGCCGTGGCGTGAATTCCTTCGGATGCGAGGTCGTGTAACGGATGCGTTCGATGCCGGCGATGCCGGCAACATGGTCGAGCATTAGTGCCAGATCCGCGCCATCGGCTTCACCCTCGACGGGTGCGCGGTAGGCATTGACGTTCTGGCCGAGCAGTGTGACTTCGCGCACACCCTGCAGTGCCAGTTCACTGATGTCGGTCAACACATCATCAAAGGGGCGCGAGACTTCTTCGCCGCGGGTGTAGGGCACCACGCAGAACGAACAGTATTTGCTGCAGCCTTCCATGATCGACACGAATGCCGTAACGCCTTCGACGCGCGCCGGCGGCAGGTGGTCGAATTTTTCGATGGCGGGGAAGCTGATGTCGATCTGCGGCTGGCCGGTGGCGCGACGCGCAGCGATCAGTTGCGGCAACCGGTGCAGGGTCTGCGGGCCGAACACGATATCGACGTAGGGCGCGCGTTTGACGATGGCAGCCCCCTCCTGGCTGGCGACACAGCCGCCGACGCCGATGATCAGCTTGGGATTGTGCAGTTTGAGTTCACGTACGCGGCCGAGGTCGTGGAATACTTTTTCCTGGGCTTTTTCGCGCACCGAGCAAGTGTTGAACAGAATAACGTCGGCGGCAGCGGGGTCTTCGGTGGGGGTGAGTCCTTCACCGGCGCGAAGTAAGTCGGCCATCTTGCCCGAGTCATACTCGTTCATCTGGCAGCCGAAGGTTTTGATGTAAACCTTGCCCACGACTTACTTTTTAGCGCTGTTGAGCCGAGCCTGTTCCTCTGGCGTCAGGATCACGATGCGCAGCACCTCGCCGTTGCGGTCGAGTTGGTACAGTATTTCAGAGCCCGGGAGTAACTGACCTTGGGTGATGGTGAGGTTGTTGCTGTTGACGATGATGCCGCCCGGAGCAAGACGCAGGTTTTCCTTGCCGATTTGCACCATCGGGAACATCTGGCGCTCGCCAGTGGTGGCGCGCTTGGCATCAGCCGGTAGCGCGCGCTGCGCCCAGACGGGTGCGGCGAAAACCAAAAAAGCCAATAAAAGCATTAACTTACGCATGGTTTCACGATAACACGGCGGGCAGGGTCCGGCAAACCTATTGTGCCGGACAAACAAAAGAAATGGTGGCGAGTCAGGGATTTGAACCCCGGACCAATGGATTATGATTCCACTGCTCTAACCACTGAGCTAACTCGCCACGGGAAGGCGGCGCAGTCTAAAGAGCAGGTGTGACCTTGTCAAGCCGGCAACCCCCAACTTTTCCCAGATTGTTCTGAATAATCCGCGCCTTGCCGCTGTTTGCTTGGGTGGTCGGCCCCCCCGAACCAGTTTGCTTAGAATATCAGATCGTGGAATCGCAAACGAAAAAAACTGACGCAACGACGGCCGAAACAACGAAGACGACTGCTGAGCATGGGTGCCACGACGCTGCCATTGTTGGTGGCGGCCTGGTTGGCGCCAGTCTGGCACTGGCGCTGCAGCGCGCCGGGCTGGATGTGGCGTTGATCGAACCGCAACCGCCGCAGGCCTCGCTTGCCGCTGATGCCTGGGGCAGCCGCATTTATGCGATCAGCCCCGGCAATGCCGCTTTTCTGGAAAGCCTGGGCGTGTGGCCACGGCTGGATGCGCAGCGCGTGCAACGTGTCGAGGCGATGGCCATCTGCGGCGATGCGCCGGCCGGGCGGCTGGAATTCAGCGCCTATGAGGCGGGCTTGCGCGAACTGGCCTGGATCGTCGAAGGCAGCGCTTTGCTGCAGGCCTTGCGTGACGCCATTGCCGATACCGGGCAGGTGCACGTGGTGTGTCCGGCGCAGGCTGCATCACTGCAGGTCGAAGCGGATAGTGCACAGCTCACGCTGGCCGATGGAGCACGGATACAGGCGCAACTGGTGATCGGCACCGACGGCGGGGATTCCTGGGTGCGGCGTGCCGCCGGCATCACCGCCCGCGTCAGCGATTATCGCCAGTTGGGCGTTGTGGCTAACTTCGAGATTGAAAAGAATCATCGCGGAAGTGCATTTCAGTGGTTTCGTCCAGACGGTGTACTGGCGCTGTTGCCCTTGCCGGGCAAACGCGTGTCGATGGTGTGGTCGGCAACGGAGGATTATGCGCAAGTGCTGCTGGCGATGGATGGACCTGCACTGGCGGATGTGGTGGCCGCTGCCAGCGGCGGTGTGGTTGGCGGATTGCGGCTGTTGACGCCGACCGCCGGATTTCCGTTGCGCCTGGCGCACATCGACAACCTCGTTGCGCCGCGGATAGCGCTGGCGGGAGATGCTGCGCACCATGTGCACCCGCTGGCGGGGCAGGGGGTGAACTTGGGTTTTCGCGATGTGCGGGAACTGGCCACAGTGTTGGCCGGTCGCGCGCCGTTGCAGGATTGCGGGGATTTGTCACTGTTGCGCCGTTATGCGCGGGCCCGGCGTGAGGATATTGCTACCATGGAGTTGGGTACGGACGTTTTGCAGAAACTTTTTGCTGCGCAGTCGGTCTGGCTTTCCGGGGCGCGCAATTCCGGCATGGGTGTCGTGAACCGGCTCCCGTTCCTGAAAAACCTGCTGATCCGGCACGCTGCGGCTTAGTTGGGTAACTCAGTTGTGTAACTCACTTGGGTAATGTGGGTTGGTAACCCAGCCGGGTCACTTAATGTTGTATTGATTAATTACATGGGCAGTCTGCCCAGGGAATCCAGAATGTTTAAGCGAATTGCAGGCGTTTTGTGCGCGGTGTTGCTCTTGACCCTTCCGGCTCAGGCCGACGAGGGCAGCGTACGCAAGGCCTTCGAAGCCAAATTTCCGTCGATGAAAGTCGAATCCGTTACGCGCATGCCGTTTCCGGGGCTGTATGAAATTGTGTTTGACGGGCAGGTGATCTACACCGATGAAAAACTCACCTACCTGATGAACGGCAACCTGTTCGATCTGCGTGATGCCAAAGAGCGCAACTTGACGCGCGAGCGGCGCGACCAGATCGCCTCGGGAGCGCTGGTCAAGTCACAGTCGAATGCGATTAAACGCGTCAAAGGCAGCGGTAAACGCATCATCTACACGTTTGAGGATCCCAACTGCGGGTATTGCAAGGAACTGCAGAAAGAACTCAGCAAGATGAAAGACATTACCGTGTACACCTTTCTGTTGCCGATCCTGTCGCCGGATTCCGCGGAAAAATCGAAAGCGGTCTGGTGTGCCAAGGATCGCGCGAAGGCATGGGATGACCTGATGAACAAGGCGACCTTGCCGGCGAATGCGGTGAAAACCTGCGCTACGCCGCTCGAGGACAATCAGTTGCTGGCGCAGCGTTTCGGCGTGCGCGGAACGCCGGCGATTTTTCTCGCCAATGGCCAGCAGGTCGGCGGTTTCCTGCCTGCCGACAAACTGGAACAGGCACTCGCCACGGTGCAGTAACCGCGGCGCAGATTTCCCACTATGATGGCTGCTCACCCCGCCGCACTCCTGCCGCATGGTGCTCCACGGCGTCGGATGCTGATTGCGCTGGGCGCATCTCTGTTGATGCATGTTCTGCTGGCCGGGGGCTGGGGATCCGGTAAGGGAAGCCCAGCGTCGGCCGTCGTGCCTTTGCAGGCGCGATTGGAAATGATTTCTGCCGAGTTGCCACCATCGGCAGTTGTCGATATCCCACGGGTGACTACTGCACCTCAGCCGGCGATATTGTCGCGCCGTGCATCACCGGCCGCCGTTTCTGTGGGGGCGGCGGTTGAGCCGTTGCCGGGCGGCGCGGCGGGCAGCGGGCCGGATCTGCGGTTTTATCTGGCGCGTGAACTGGACCGGTATCCATCGCCGCTGTCGGCGTTGAGTCTGGACCATGGCCGCGGGACTGGCAGCGTAAGGCTGTGGGTCAGCATTGATCAGGCGGGGCGGGTCATCGCTGCGGCGGTGATCGACGCGGATCCGCCCGGCGAGTTCGAACGCCTGGCGCGCGAACGTGTGCTGGCGACACGGTTTGTGCCGGCCTGGCGCGACGGACGCCCGGTGAAAAGCCGGATATTGCTGGTGTTGCAGCAGGGGGCCTGAGCCCGCGCCGGGCAACTTCGAACTGCGTTTGCCCGGGTTGTGAAACTGTGCCGTGCCGGCGCAGGCTTTGGGGTAATATTACCGGCCCCATTCCCCGCGAAAGAGCAGCATGAAGTCCGTAACCGGAACCCCGAACTCTGCTGCCGATTCTGTGATCTATTCCGCGCGCCGTCATGGCGCAGTGGCCCGGAAATAAGTCGGGAGACGGCGATGCGCCTGCGCGTACTGGGCTGCTCCGGCAGTATTGGCGGACCGCAGCACCGCACCACTTCGTTCCTGGTCGATCAGGACATTCTGATTGACGCCGGCACCGGAGTGGGTGAACTGTCGCTGGCCGAACTGACGCTGATCGACCACATTTTCGTTACCCACTCGCATCTTGACCACGTCGATTCCATTGCTTTTTTCCTCGATTCGGTCGGCGCACTGCGCCCCAAGCCGGTCACCGTGTATGCGACGGGGCCGACCATCGCAATCCTGAAGAGGAATCTGTTCAACTGGGATATCTGGCCCGACTTCACGGTGATCCCGACGCCCGAAGAACCCTTCATGCGCTACCAGGAAATCGCCGTGGGCAGCGTCATTGAACTGGGCGGCCGGAAAATCACGGCACTGCCGGCGATTCATACCGTACCCGCAGTGGGTTACCTGCTCGACAGCGGCAAAAGCAGCCTGGTGTTCAGTGGCGATACCGGCCCCAATGATGGTCTCTGGGAAATCGTCAATCGCACTGAAAACCTGAAATACCTGATCATCGAAACCGCATTTTCGGACAAAGATCGCCGGCTGGCTGAACTGGCCAAGCATCTGTGTCCTTCAATGCTTGGCGAGGAGTTGGCCAAGCTGGAGCGCCAGGCGGAGGTTTACATTACCCACTTGAAGCCCAGTGAAATTGAGCTGACGATGCAGGAAATCGAGGAGCTTTCGGCGAAAACCCCGCCGCGGCTGTTGCAGAACAATCACGTATTTGAATTTTGAGTCAAGCGCAACTTGCGCAGGTTGCCGGCAGGACGGAGAATTCTCCGGAGTAGTCTAGGGTTGC
>JAYUYQ010000014.1:0-3135 GCA_043752435.1 Betaproteobacteria bacterium | reverse complement strand
ACCGGAGCCAAAACGGCAAACATTAAAAAAAAACCCAGCATGAATCGCTTGTTCATTGATTCCTCCCACAGGCGTGAAAACGATGATGGACCGCTGTTGCAGCCGTTTGTATGCCCAACTTAAAGGCGGAAGTAAGTGCTGTCCAATATATAATTAATCATTCATTAATACCTAAAATGAATCAATGGAATTTAAAACTCTGCGCTACTTTGCGACACTGGCGGAAGAACTGCATTTCGGCCGGGCAGCGCGGCGCTTGCATATCTCGCAACCACCGCTGAGCCGGCAGATCAGCAACCTCGAAAACGAAATCGGGGTGAAGCTGTTTTACCGCACCAAGCGCCATGTCGAGTTGACCCCGGCGGGGGAACTGCTGTTGCGCGACGCCACGGCAATCCTGTCGAACGTCACCGAGGCCATGAACACGGCGCGGCGTGCCGGCCGCGGCGAAATCGGCAGACTGTCGATCGGGTTTTTCCTGGGCGCCACTTACCAGTTGCTGCCGCTGATCCTCAGCAGTTTCCGCAACCGCCACCCGGAGGTAAAACTGACGCTGCAGGAAATGGGTGTGGCGCAAGTGCTGGATGCCATCGTCAGTGGCGAAATCGATGTCGGTTTCCTTCGCCCGCCGCTATCCGATCCTTCCATCACCACCGAGGTGCTGGCGCGCGAACCATTTGTTGCCGCAGTTCCTGACAACAGTCGGTTCAGGAAAATCCAAAAAATACACCTCAAAGATTTGGCCGATGAACCCTTCATCATGTACACGCCGGGGCATTCCGTGCTGTACACGCAGATCATGAACGCCTGCCACAACGCCGGCTTCCGGCCGCGGATCGTGCAGGAGGCCAGACGGCCGATCACTCTGATCGGACTGGTTCGTTCGGGCGCCGGTATTGCGCTGGTCGCCTCGTCAGTACAGACCACCAGCGCAAAGGGCGTGTTGTTCAAAAAAATTACCGGCCAGCTGCCGATGACCGAGATAGCAGTAGCTTGGCGGCACGCCAATCCCTCCCCGCTGCTGCAATCATTCCTGAAAATCGCCAAGCAGGCTGCGCGATAAACCGGCCACTCACTGGCGACCGGTTTTTTTCACTGACTATTTTTCACCGAGCAGCGCCTTCGCCGTGCGTTCGCACACCCAGGCCCTCTGCTCTTCGGTCAGCCCGGGGATGCCTTCCACTGCAGCCGGCACGTCCAGCGGCGCCATGTCGAAGGGATGGTCGGTACCGATGACCACGCGGTCCGCGCCAACCTGATCGATCAGGTATTTCGCCGCCTGCGGGTCGTGGGTCAGGCAATCGAAATAAAAACGCTTGAACAGTTCGCGCGGCGGCGTCGCATTGTTGATTTTCGGTTCCTTGCGCACCTGGTGGCCATGGCGAAAGCGGCCAATTTGATACGGAATGAATCCGCCACCGTGCGCCAGCATGATTTTCAGATCGGGCATTTCATCCAGCGCGCCGCTGAACATCAGGTGCGCCACCATCAACGTGGTATCCAGCGGGAAGCCGACGAAATTCGCCAGGTAATACTCTTCCATGCCGCCCTTGGCCAGACACTGATAGGGATGGGCGAAAATGAAACAGCCCAGCTGTTCGATGGTTTTGAGCACCTTGCGGAATTTTTTGTCGGCGAGTGGCGTGCCTTCGATGGAAGTCGCCAGTTCCACGGCCTTGAAACCGTGTTCCTTGACCACCCGCTCCAGTTCGGCAATGGCGGCATCCGGATCCTGCATCGGCAGATGCGCCATGCCGCGCAGCCGTGACGGATGTTTTGCCACCATCTGCGCAATGCCGTCGTTGGCGAGTTTAGCCGCATGCAGCCCGGCCTCTGCCGACAGCCAGTAGAAATAGATCGGCGGGCCGACCGAGATCACCGACACATCGAGCTTGTTCTGGTTCATCCACTCGACCTTGACGTCGGCGTCGTAGAACTCCGGGCTCAAAATCGCCGGACGACCGTGGACATCGAAATATTTCTTGCCGTCTTTTTCGGTAATGCTGGTCTGAAAGCGTTTGGGGTCTTTTTCCATCGCCGCTATGATGGTCGGCGGGATGACGTGGCTGTGCAGGTCGTAGCGCATGCTGTTGAGTTCCAGTGAGTTATAAAAAAAATGCGAAAAACCGCGGTTATTTTACTGCGAGCAATGGACGCAATGTGCGCGCATCTCGCAGGCGTTCGATATTCCATACGGTGTCAATCAACCGCGCGGTGCGCCGCTGCCCGATGATCGGCAGCAGCAGATCACGGCTTTTGGCGGCCACTTCCGCGCGCGACATCGGATTCACCGCGGTACCACGCACAGCCTTGGTATGGTGGCGCAGGCGACGGCCGTCGCGGGTGGTGATTTCAACGATGGCTTGGGTGGTTTTTGCCCGGCCCAGCGCGGCGCTGCCCTGCAGCGTAATGCGATTTTTGAGCGCCAGCACCCGTGGATCGCGCACCCTGCCGTCGTCATGCGCCGAAGCAAAGCTGATGTCGCCGTCGAGCAGCATCACCGCCGTCAGGTGCTGGATGTTGATGCTGGCCATGGTGCGCTGGTTGACCGTACGTGCGCCCTGGTCGTCGATGGTGATCACCACACGCTCGACATCATTGGCGGTAACGTGGTGTTTTTCCATGATGTTCAGCACCGCGTCGATCGGCGCCTGGATCGGATAACCAATGGCCCAGCGCTTGATCGAGGTGTTCATGATTTCGTAGGTTTTACCAAGTCCCTGGATCAGTTTTTTCGGATTCGCGGTCAGGCCATGGGCATGGAAAAAGCTGCGGTCGCCGTCGAATACATCTTCTACGCCGGTGAAACGCATCGATGTCATCAGCGCCGCAGTGACACCGTTCCTTGCCGGCATGCCGCCGAAATCAAAGGCCTTTTCGATGTGTTCGATGTCGCGCGCCCAGCACGACAACCCGGAGGCCTGCTGTGCGGTGTACGACAGCAGATAACGCGTCTGATCAAAGTTTAGCTTCATGATCGCAGCGCCTGCGGCAGCGGCGCCAAACATATGGCCGAAGCTGTGCGTGGAATGGCCACGCTCACGGAAACGCTCGATGCCCAGCGCGATCGACATGCGCGCGCAGACGTCGTAGCCCAGCACCAGCGCGCGTAACAATGCAATACCGCCCGCCCGT
>JAYUYQ010000013.1:0-3138 GCA_043752435.1 Betaproteobacteria bacterium | reverse complement strand
CGGCGGTGATGCGGGCGATGGTTTCCGGCACCATGCGCAGCAGTTTGCCGGTGCCCATGCCGAGCACCTGCAGCATGCAGGCGCGTTCCAGGTAATAGAGGTCATCGAAGGCCACATCGATTGCCGGCCCGGTGACGATGATGCCGTGGTTGGCAAGGAACAGCACGTCGGCGTTTTTCAGGCCGGCGACGATGCGCGCACCCTCGGCTGCGTCCAGCGCCAAACCGTTGTAATTCTCGTCATACGCGGTACGGCCGTAAAATTTCAGCGCCACCTGGCTGGCGGGTTCAATGCGGCCACCGTGCACCACCGTCAATGCGGTGGCATAGGGCATATGCGTGTGCAGCACGCATTTGGCATCGGGTTTGCTGCGGTGTGCTGCGCCGTGGATGAAAAATGCCGTCGGCTCCACTTCATGTTTGCCCGCGACCTTGCGCCCCTGCGCATCGACTGTGACCAAGTCAGCCGGCGTTACTTCCGACCAGTGCAGTCCCTGTGGATTGATCAGGAAATGTCCGGTGCGGCCCGGCACTTCAGCGCTGAAGTGATTGCAGATGCCTTCACCCAGCCCCATCCGGGACGCGCTGCGCAGGGCGCAGGCGAGGTCGATACGCGCCTGTTGTTCGGGGCTTGGAGGTTTTATCATCATTCAGTCGATGCTGATGTTGCCGGCCTTGGCGATCTTGGTCCACTTCGCGATCTCGGCTTTGAGGAACGTTGAGAATTCCTCAGGCGTGTTCGCCGAGACCAGCGCGCCGCGCTTGATCATCTGCTCGCGCATCGCCGGTGCCTTCAGTTCGTTGACCAGAATGGTGTTGAGCCTGCGAATGATGTCTGGAGGGGTGCCGGCCGGTGCGCCCACGCCCTGCCACGAGCCGCCGTCGAACCCTTTGACGCCACCTTCCTCGACCGTTGGCAAATCAGGCATCGGCGGAAACCTTTGCAGCGTGGATATGGCAATCGCGCGCAGCCGGTTGGCCTCGACCTGCGGCAGCACGCTGATCGCGGTGTTGAACGCCAGCTGCACCTGACCGGAAATCTGGTCGACCACGGCCGGGGCCTGGCCCTTGTACGGGATGTGGACCATTTTTGCGCCAGTCATGAATTTGAACATTTCCATCAGCATGTGCGGACTGCTGCCATTGCCGGTCGAAGCGTACGACAGCGAATCAGGGCGGGCTTTCGCGATGGCCAGCAGTTCCTTGACGTTTTTAACCGGCAGGGCGGGGTGCACGGTGAGCAGGCTGGGCAGACTGGCCATCAGCGTGACCGTCGCCAGATCCTTGACCGGGTCGTAGGACATTTTTTTGTAGATCGCCGGTGAAACGCCCTGCGCCGCAGTGATCATGCACAGTGTGTAGCCGTCGGCCGGTGCGCGCGCGCAGAGCTCGGCGCCAATGTTGCCGCCGGCGCCGCCGCGATTGTCGGGTATGAACTGCTGGCCGGTGGCCTTGGACAGAATGTCGGTGGCCATGCGGCCCATGATGTCGGTCGGGCCGCCGGGCGGGAACGGAATGATGAAACGCACTGCCTTGACCGGATATTGCTGTGCAGTGGCAGCGAGCGGGAACAGCGCAAGCAGCAGTAAGGCAACATGGTGCAGCGGAATTATTTGTATCCGAACTTTGCTCATGACGTCCTCCTCCGGACTGTTTATTGGTGGTGCGGGAACATGGTGCAGAAACATTATGCCGCAGGCCCGGTGACCGCGGTCAGAGTAATGATCTCCGGCCGGTTTTTGCCGCTGAGCAGAAAACGGTTGAGGATCTTGTAGGTGTCGAGATCGAACAGTGGTCGCTTTGCCGTTTCCTGCAGTTCGTGCAGTTCAGTTTCACTTTTTACCGTGCCGAGGTGACACCACTGGTCGAGCACATGCAGTTCGCTGCGTTCGCCATCGGCGGTTGTTTCGCGCACGCCGATCCGTCCCGGGAACGGCCAGGCGCGTACCCGCATTTTCATCAGGGCCGCGGCCAGCCGCAATGCGTGTTCGCGCGGCGTTTCCATGCCCGCGCAGGCACCACGGCAGCGTTTGATCTGGTAGGCGAAACAGGGGCCATCCCGCGGGTCCAAGCCAAGGAGTCCGTGGCACAACTGATGTTCAATGGCGATTTCGCGCAGCGCCTCGATTGCCGAGCGACGCGAGCGGAACAGGCCGTATAAATCGCGGAATTCGCCGCCGGTCAGCTCGCATGCCGACACCAGTTGCGGCGCTTCCGTGTGGCGGTCAGCAGGCCAATGCCAGGCGCAAAGTTCGCTGGCGCGGCGCAGTCGCCGGTTGTGCACGGGAGACAGTTTTTTCACCAACCGCGACTCCTCGATCAGCGCCCCCAATTCACCCGCCGTAACGATCCAGTCGATGCGTTTAACCTCGGCGGCGATGCGCATATCCTTGTTGATGCTGTGGTCGCCGGAGAAATGCGACATCACACGTGTGCGCAGACTGATGCTTTTGCCCACATACAGCGGCACGTTGTTGTCACCGTAGAACAGATAAACGCCCGGGCCTTCGGGAATGTTGTCGAACACGGTGTCGGCCAGCCCCGTCGGCACCGTCGTTGTTTTTAACAGTTTAGCTGTGGCTTCGAGCACCGCCCCCTCACCGGGATTGGTCCGCCATTGCTGTGCCAGTTGCCATAGTACGCGGGCATCTCCCAGCGCGCGGTGGCGGGCATTGCACACAATATTGTGGCGGCTGATCAGGCTGTCGAGGTTGTGCCGGGCATGTTCCGGGAACAGTTTTCGCGACAGCCTGACGGTGCAGAGCACCGGAGCGGAGAAACTTTTGTCGAGTCGTTTGAATTCGTTTTTGAGAAAGCCGTAATCGAAACGGGCGTTATGGGCGATCAATATCCGGCCGTCAATGGCTTCGTACAGTTCACGCGCGATGTCTTCAAAATACGGTGCGGTGGCCACCATCGCGTTGCTGATGCCTGTCAGTGACTGGATCATCGACGGAATGGGCATGCCGGGGTTGACCAGTGTCGACCATTCGCGGATGAAATTTCCGCCGTCAACTTCGATCAAGCCGATTTCGGTGATGCGGTCGCGGGTAGCGGTCGCGCCGGTGGTTTCGAGGTCCAGGAAGACTACGTTGCGGTCGAACATCTGGTGATTGGTGATTGTTAACTGGTAACTGGT
>JAYUYQ010000012.1:0-3145 GCA_043752435.1 Betaproteobacteria bacterium | reverse complement strand
GGGAAGCGTGTTTTGAAATCCTTCAGCAGTTTCAGCGAGTGCGCGTAATCGGCGCCGGGTCGCGCCTGTTTGTACAGTCGCGGCACGGTTTCAAGATTGTGATTCATCACATCCGGCGGGCAGGCTGACAGGATGTCCAACGCCACATCAAGGCGGCCGCGGAAATCCGGCACCAGGATTTCGATGCGGGTCTGCGGCGACAGTTCGCGCACCGCACGGATGCAATCCTTGAAATGCTGGGCGCCGCCGTCGCGAAGGTCGTCGCGGTCGACGCTGGTGATGACCACGTATTTGAGTTTCAGCGCAGCAATGGTTTCAGCGAGGTGCCGCGGCTCATCGACATCCGGCGGCTTCGGCCGGCCGTGAGCAACGTCGCAGAACGGGCAGCGCCGCGTGCAGAGGTCACCGAGGATCATGAAAGTCGCCGTGCCCTTGCCGAAACATTCGCCGATGTTCGGGCAGGAGGCTTCCTCGCACACGGTATGCAACTTTTGTTCGCGCAGGATCTGCTTGATTTCCTGGAAGCGCTCGCTGTTGCCCAGGCGCACGCGAATCCAATCCGGCTTTTTCAGCGGCGTGATCGGCACAATCTTGATCGGGATGCGCGCTGTTTTGGCGCGGCCTTTTTGTTTTTCGTCAGGACTCATTACACGAATTTCATACCAATACGTTTTTGATGTGCCGAATCAGGCGGACGCCGATCTGTGCCTTTGTGTCGGTAATGCCCAGGCGCTGCGTGCTGGTGACTTCAAGTCCGGCATAACCGCAGGGATTGATGGCGTTGAAGGGTTCGAGGTCGACATCGACGTTCAGCGCGAGGCCGTGATAACAGCAACCGTTTTTGACGCGCAGTCCCAGCGCTGCGATTTTGGCGTCACCGACATAAACGCCGGGGGCGTCGCTGCGGCCATGTGCCGCAAGGCCATAATCGGCGAGCAGCTTGATCACCATCTGTTCCATCTGTCGCACCAGCGGCCGGATGGTCAGCCCGCGGCGGCGCATGTCGAGCAGCAGGTAAGCGACCCACTGACCCGGACCGTGATAGGTGATCTGTCCGCCGCGATCAACACGCACCACCGGGATGCCGTTGTCCACGCGCGGCCAGTGCTCGGTTCTGCCGGCGATGCCGACGGTATAGACGGGAGGGTGTTCGAGCAGCCACAGTTCATCGGGGGTTTGATCGGTGCGCGCCAGCGTGAAATCGCGCATCTGTTCCCAGGTCGGCACGTACGGCACCAGTCCAGGCTGGCGCACGACCAGCGGTTCGGCGGCCATCGAAACAGGAGCCGCGGAAAATGGTGTTGTAAATGGTGTTGTAGATGGTGTTGTAGATGGTGTTGTAAGGATTCGGGACACCGGAGTAACCCTGTAGGCGGATAACGCGGATAACGCGAAGAACACGCGGGCACTGCGCCCGCAGAATGATGGATAATCAAAGCGCATTATAAGACGATCAGGAGATGACGGTGCGTGTCGACATTCTGGGAAAAGTATTGCTGTGCGTGGTGTTGTCTGCTGGGTTCCCGGTGGCTGCGGCGGAAAAAGCCGGCGATTACGGTGTCAATCTGAGCAGAATCTATTTTGCGCACCAGCGCCTGTTGGCCCTGCGCGAGGCCTGCGATCAGGCGCTGCCAGCGCAGGTGAAGGCCGGTGAAAAAGCCTACGCCGCATGGCAGTTCCGCCACAGGGCACTGCTGAATGAGCTCGACGCGCGGCTGACGCTGATGATCCGCGGTGCGTCGAAAGACGAAAAAGAATATATGCGCAACGTCGGCAAGTATGAAGGGTCGATTCTCGAATACCGCACCGAAAATCGAGAGCAGATTCTCGCGCAGCCGCGCGACGGCATGGAGCTGTTCTGTGGCGATTTCCGCAATTACCTGACCGGCTCCGGTTCGGATTTCAACAAGGAATATGCCGCGGAACTGCGTGAATTGCGCAAACGCAAGTTGCCGCAATAAATGAACATGTCCGCAACCGAACGTACGCTGCTGGTGATTTGCGTAATCTGGACGCTGGCGCTGATTGCTTCGGGCATTTCACCCTACGATCGTGTGACTTGGTTCATGGAAGTAGCGCCGGTGCTGATCGCGGCGCCGATCATGATGGTCACGCGCACCCGCTTGCCGTTGACGACACTGGTTTACGTGTTGATCGCAATCCATGGCCTGATTCTTATTTACGGCGGCGCTTACACTTACGCCCGCGTGCCCCTGGGTTTCTGGTTGCAGGAGCTGCTCGGTTTCGAACGCAACCCCTACGACCGGATCGGCCATCTGGCGCAGGGTTTTGTGCCGGCCATGGTGGCGCGTGAACTGATGCTGCGCGTGTTCCGCATCGAAGGCCGGAAAACCCTCAATTTCCTGGTGATCAGCGTGGCACTGGCGATCAGCGCGTTCTACGAACTGATCGAGTGGTGGGCGGCGGTGGTGATGGGCGGGGGTGCGGAGGAATTTCTTGGCACCCAGGGTGATGTGTGGGACACGCAGTGGGACATGTTCATGGCGCTGACGGGGGCGATCCTCGCGCTGCTGGCGCTGGGCCGCTGGCACGACCGGCAGATGAAACGGCTTCAAGCGAAGGCTACGTCAACCTCATAGCACCATGACGACCTGCGGCAGGTCGCACAACTCCTGATACAGCGCATCCAGTTGTTGGCGCGAAGTGGCGCGGATCACGCAGGTCACACTGAGGTATTTGCCCTTCTTGCTGGTTCTCATTTCCAGCGTGGTATCGATAAAGTCGGGGGCGTGGCGTTTTACTACCTCGAGCACCGCCTGCGCAAACCCGGGCCGGGTGTGGCCGAGGATTTTCAGCGGGAAGTCGCTGGGATATTCGATCAGTGACGGTTCAGTGCCGTCTGGTGGTGGCCCTACAGTCACGCCGCCGTTCTCATATGGTCTTGTTTGAATGACTGGTACAGCGCGTGCATGCGCTGGAACAGCAGTCCTGGTTTGCCATCGCCGACGGGTTGGCCATCCAGTGTAGTTACCGCCAGCACTTCCTTGGTCGATGACGTGACCCAGATTTCGTCGGCGCTACGCACTTCGGCTTCGCTGACCGGCCGTATCTCAATCTCGAATTCGCGCGCGCGGGCGATTTCGATGACCACGTCGTAGGTAATGCCCGGCAGCACCAGGTGATC
>JAYUYQ010000011.1:0-3149 GCA_043752435.1 Betaproteobacteria bacterium | reverse complement strand
GCGTGCAGTTCGGGATTGAGCACTTCAGCCGGCCAGTGGCCATCGTCCGTCGGCGCAAACCAGCGCTCCTGCGGGTAATGCACAAAGGGCCGGTTGGCACGGGTTTCGCCAAGGTAAAAATGAGTCCAGAAATAATGTGTGCCCAAGCGTTCAAAAAATTCGCCCAGTGCGCTGGCGCGCGCCGCAAGTTTTGTGGCGCCCTTGCCGTTGGCAAACAGCATCGGGCATTCGCGGTCGCGGACATGGACCGACCAAATCGACTCAACCGGATTCAGCCAGGACGATTCATCCAGCACAAAGCCGCGCGTTGCCAGCTTTTGCTGCATGGTATGAATGGTCGATTCGAGTGAAGCGTCTTTGCCGGGGATAAAACTTTCGGTGGCCATGGCGGATGCCCGGTGATTAAAGAGTGCGCGAGGATGCCAGTTTTCATCGGCGGATACCAGCCAGTCCTTCACCAGCATCTTCAGGCAGTGTGTCCGCACCACCTTGCGTGACTCAGACCTCAGGCGTTGAAATCGGCCTTGAGCACAATGCGATAACGGGCCTTGCCGGCGTGTAGATGCGCCAAAGCGTCATTGACCCGGCTCATTGGAAACTGTTCCACTTGCGGCGCTATGCGGTGACGCGCGCAGAACTCGAGCATGTTCGCAATGCTGCCGGGTGAGCCGGTGGGCGAGCCAGAAATGCTCTTCTGCCCCATGATCAGCGAGAAGGCCTGCACTGGTACCGGCTCCAGCACAGCGCCAACGAAATGCAGCCGGCCTTTAGGACCGAGAGCCGCAATAATGGCATCCCAGTCCAGAGCGACGTTGGCGGTGACCAGCACCAGATCGAGACTCCCGGCGATGGCGGCAATCTCTTTGGAGTCGCGGCTCGACACCACGTGGTGCGCACCCAGCGCCCGGGCTTCATCATGCTTCGACGGGTTGGAAGTGAAGGCAGTGACCTCGCAACCCCAGGCTTTGAGGAAACGTACGGCCATGTGACCCAGGCCGCCGATGCCAACCACGCCAACGCGACTGGTCGGCGTGATGCCGTAAACCAGCAAGGGACTGAAGACGGTGATGCCGCCGCAAAACAGTGGTCCCGCAGTTTCCGGCGGCACGCCCTTGGGCAGCGGAATGGCCCATGCCCAGTGCGCGCGCACGCGATCAGCAAAGCCGCCGTGGCGGCCAACGATGGTGGCCTTGGCGGTGCTGCACAGGTGCTGGTCGCCGCCGATGCAGGGCGTGCAGTGCATGCAGCTGGCACTGGTCCAGCCGACACCGACCTGCTCGCCGAGGCTCAGACCCTTGACCGCAGCACCGGCGGCGACGATGCGGCCCACCACTTCGTGGCCCGGTACCAGAGGATAAGCGGACATGCCCCACTCGTTTTCGATCATCGACAGGTCGGAATGACACAGGCCGCAATACTCAACAGCGACTTCGACCTCTTCATCCCCGAGCGGACCCGGATCGTAGTCGTAGCGCTCCAATTTTTGTTTGGCGGCGGTGGCCGCCCAGGCACGTATTTTGGTGGTTGCTGTGGTCATGGCTGTAATCCTGTGATGTGGCATCGCATCAAACACGCTGCGGTTTTCGTGTACCAGCTTTCGACTGCAATTATAAAACCGCAGCCTTGCGATTACCCGCCGAGGGTCTGATCCTGGCTTTGAAACCACGCCAACGCGTGCTCGAAATGCTGGGGCTCGAAATCCGGCCAGTATTCATCACGGACATAAAAATCCGCGTACACCGATTGCACCGGGAGGAAACCGCTCAGGCGGCGCCCGCCTCCCCAGCGCACAATCAGATCCATGCGCGAAATTTCATCGGATCGCAGCCCGCCGTTTTTAAGACCGGCCAGATCCCATTCCCAGTCATAATTGACCAGCAGATTCACCTTCATGCCGTCGCCCCGGCGCTGCCGGAATTGTTTGAGCGCCACCGGGAATTGCCTGGACGTTTCATCCCCAACCACCAGCAGCGCTGCGCCGCGCAGCGCGATATCAAAAGCAAGGTTTACACAGGCCTCGCTGAACGCCTGTTTCTGGATGGTGGGCCGCCGGGTGTTGTCCTGGGTAAAGCCATAGATGGAAATTTCATTGATCCCACAGCCCCTGCATTTTTCATACAGTTGCAGGCCGGGGGCGACGCCATGGGCATATCCGGCCTCTTTGGGCAGGCCGCGGTCCAGCGCCCAGCGGCGATTGCCATCGGGGATGAAACCAATGTGGCGCGGGATGCTATTTTTTGGCACCGCAAACCCGATGCCGGCATAAAACGCCGGCAGATGATCCGCAGACGATCATCACATTCAGGCCGGCTTGACGGGTGAAATCAGCAGAAGCTGGCAGGGCAGGCAGTCGCGGGTCGTCGGCTGATATTTCAGCCGCGCCCGGTCAATCCCGCTGCCGCAGTAAATGCAGACGCCGTAACTGCCGTCGCTGATGCGTGCAAGCGCGACCTCGATCTCCTGCAGTTCCTGGCTGTTGCGGATTATCGTCATCATCGCGGCATCAATCACGTCTGTCGCATGAGGATGGGCACCATCAGCAACGGGCAGCGGCTCGGCGATGACTTGTTTTGTGCCAGCTGGAGTCATGATTTCGTGCACCTCGTCCAGCAGCCGCCTGCGCTGCGCATGCAGCAATGCCCTGAATTCAAAAGCATGGACTCTAGGCAGAGGCGGAGGTTTTTTCCCGGAAAAATGATTGATGACTGCGCCCACGCCATCTGTACCCGGACCGCCCCCCGACGCAATTGCGGGTTCCTGATCGAAACTGTGCAGTTGACTCATCGTAGCCCCTTTGCAGAATGAATTTAAAAAAAGGTCTTCGACGGGTCTTTACCGAACCTTGGTGCGCACACGCCGAATCTCAGCTGGCATGCTAGGCGCAGATCTAAATCCGTTTAGTACGGTAACGTACATAACAATTCTTAACCCACCCAGCTTCATCCTCGGGATGACAACTGCCCGGGCTGGGTTTACAACATTTATTTCTTTATGTGTTATGCCGTACAGAACATCCCACGGTTGCAGAAGAAAATCGGGTCCACTGACCTGCCCCCTTAACTTCAAATTCGTCGAACTGGTTAGCCCAACGAACGCCTCCGCCACTAATGGCGGCATCTGGGACCCAATACGTCCATCGGCCTGATCGG
>JAYUYQ010000010.1:0-8023 GCA_043752435.1 Betaproteobacteria bacterium | reverse complement strand
CGGCGCGTTCCTTGACGGCCAGCGGACTGGGTTCGAGTTTTTTCAGGTTGGCCACGGCCTTCAGCACGTTGCCGTTAGGGACACCCTCCTTGGCCGCCAGCTCGAACAGGATGACCGGGACGTTGGCATTGACGAGATGCGCGGCAATCTGGGCGCCCATGACACCGGCACCCAGCACGGCCACTTTGCGCACCATCAGGGGATGAGCGGGCATGGGGATGACACTCCTGAACGTAGGGTCAGCTGAACTTAGAAGCAGCTGAACCTGGACTAAGCTGAACTGAGGCACTGCTGAAAGCGTGAAATGATTCTAGCACGCAGTTTGCGACCAGCAGTGTGCGGACGGCAGGCAAAAAAACGGGCGGCCCGCAGGCCGCCCGCTGTCCGGTGGATCCCGGTTGTCAGAAGTTGTATGACGCCTGCGCGCTGAGGATATGCACGTTCGGATCGGTGTAATTACCCACCACGTTGCCCTGGAACGGTGCCGCGCCGATGCCCTTGCGTTGGTTGATCGAGGCATCCTTGACCATCAGGTAGGCATAACCAAAATCCAGCGTCAGTTGTTTGGACGCTTGATACTTGCCGCCGATGGCGAACCAGGTGCGATCATTGTCAGGCAGCGTCGCGAGACGGTTCTCGTCGGTAACGGGACTTTTGTCGTAGGCCACACCCAGTTTCAGCGTGAAATTTTCGCGCATTTTGTAATTGGCGCCAACACCGATGCGGAAGGTGTCGCGGAATTCGAAGGCAAAGGTATCAAGCGTCCTGCCCGACGGTCCAAGCGACGACGTTGCCGTGGTCACGATCGGCACCTGCTTGATGTTGCTCCAGCGACTGAAGGTGACGTCGCCCAGCAGTTCCCACTTCGGATCCAGCTGGTGCGAAATACCCCAGGCCAGCGTGTCCGGCAGTTTGGCCGAAGCTCTGATCGGCGCGGAACCCACGCCGTTCACAGTCGCAGTGCCGCTCAGCTCATGCTTGATCGCGGAGCGGTACGACAGGCCGATGCGCGTCGCCGGGGAGATATTGAACATCGCGCCCAGGTTGAAACCGAAGCTGTCGTCCTCCAGCTTAAGGTTGCTCGCGGTTTCGACGCCGATAAACGAAGAGCGGTCGATTTTCACTTCGGCGCGCTGAAAGCTCACACCGGCACCCAGCGAAACGACATCATTGAGCTTGTAAGCAACGCTGGGGTTGATGTCGATGGTCTTGATTTCGGCTTTTTGCGACTGGAACCGGCCAAACCAGCCACGGTCGTATTCGGTGGCCAGGCCGAAGGGCACGCTCATACCGACGCCAACCCACCACTTCGGATCAATCTGCCAAGACAGGTAGGCGTTCGGCACTGCAGCCAGGCCGCCGGCATCACCGCCGTTGCCCCCAGGCGACGGCAAACCGCCAGGCGCCGCCGAAGCGCCGGAATTGGTGAATTCGGAGGACGGCCGGATCAGGTTGATCGCGCCCGATACCTGACGTCCCTGCAGTCGAGTCATCCCGGCCGGATTAAAAAATATCGTGCTCGCGTTTTCGGCAGCTGCCGCTTGGCCGGCATAGGCATTGCCGAGGCCGCTGGCGTTCTGCTCCATCAGCTGGAAACCCGAGGCCGCGGCCTGTCCGGTCATTGCAGCCAAGGCCGCAGTAACAGATAAGCCTATGATTTTATTGGTATATTTCATATATCCTCTCCTAGAGTGAACGACCCGATTTTTTGTACGCTTACTTTGGTACGCTTACTTTGGTACGCTTACTTTAATAAGCTTACTTTGGCATGGCTGTAGCGATAATTCGCAATTTGAAAACATGTTACTCGTCGCTGTGCTGATTTCAATGGAAAACTCACTGGCCTCATATGGTCTGTGGTGGCGATACCACACGCGGCCGGCGATTATTGTCCACTGCAACATAAGTGAGCATGGCCTCGGTGACTTTGACACATTGTTCGCGCTCTGGGCGTCGCTGGGCATAAACCTGCACGTCAACCGTAATCGACGTGCGGCCCACCTTGACTACGTCGGCGTAAAAACTGACCACATCGCCAACAAACACCGGCTGGCGAAACACAAACGAATTGACCGCGACAGTGGCCACCCGCCCCTGCGCCAGGCGCATCGCGGGAATACTGCCGGCGAGATCGACCTGCGCCATGATCCAGCCGCCAAAAATATCACCGGTGTGATTGGCATCCGCCGGCATCGGGACCACCCGCAGCGCCGGTTGCTTGCCCTCAGGCAAGGTAGTCATATCCCCACGTCCGTCACCGCTCAATCGCCCCCCCTCACTCATCACCTATCACCAATTACCAGTCACCAATCCCCAACCTCAGTGCCCTGCATACATGCCGTCGATTTCGGCGTTGAACTTTTCCATGACCTTGGCGCGCTTCAGTTTCATGGTCGGCGTCAGCAGCCCGTTTTCCACAGTCCAAGGATCCAGCGTCACAGTCACGCGCCGCACCTGCGCATAACCCGGAAATTCGGTGATCTGGGCAGCAATACGTTCCAGTATGGTTTTTTCGGCCTGGGGTGAACGCGGGGCGCCGGCATCAAGGCCGGATGCTGCCGCGAGTTTCTGCCAGTGGTCGGCGTTGAGTACCGCCATCACTGTGAGGAAGGGCTTGCCCTCGCCAAGCAGCATCACCTGCTCAAACAGCGGATCGCGCGCAATCGCCGCCTCCATGTCGCCGGGCGGCACTTTCTCTCCATTCGACAATACAATCACATCCTTCAGCCGCCCGGTGATGAACAAATGCCCCTGGTCGCCGATGTGTCCGGTGTCGCCGGAATTCAACCAGCCGTCGGGCTGGATCATCGCTTTCGTCGCTTCGTCGTTGTTCCAGTAACCGAGCATGAGGTTGGGGCCTTTGATCAGCACCGCGCCCTTGTCGCCGATTTTGACCTGCACCCCGGGTATGGGCTGGCCGACGCTGGACGGAATGTTGTTGTCGGGACAATTTGCCGTGGCGATGGGGCTGGTTTCGGTGAGCCCGTAACCCTGCAGGATCGGCAGGCCGAGGCCAATGAAAATTTTCGAGATATCGGGCGGCAGCGCCGCGCCGCCCGACAGCGCGTAACGCAGCCGCCCGCCGAGCCGCGCCAGCACCTTGGCTGCGACCAGTTTATTCAACACCGGCCACAACAGGAACGAGGGTTGCCATGCCCCGCGACCCTGCGCATGTTCAAAGCGCGCATAACCCACACTGGCAGCAAGCAGAAACAGTTTTTTGCGCAGTGGCGAACCTTCATCAAGCTTGGCGCGGATGGTGCCCCAGATACGCTCGTAGATGCGCGGTACTGAAATCAGCATCGTCGGCCGGATCGTCTGCAGGTCTTCACCAAGTTGGGGAATCGAGCGCGCGTAGGCGGTAATCGAGCCCGCCATCACCGTCAGGTAATAGCCGCAAGTGCGTTCAAAGGTATGCGACAAGGGCAGGAAGGACATGAAAATATCATCATGCCCCGTGGCCAGCACGCTTAACGCAGCCTCGGTATTCGACAGGATGTTGTTGTGGGACAGCATCACGCCCTTGGGCCGGCCGGTGGTGCCGGAGGTATAGACGATGGTCGCCAGCGTATTGCCATCACGCGCCAGGTGCCGGGCCGTGCCGCCGTCTTCCGGCAACCAGTCACCGATCCATTTCAGGCGCACATCACTGCCCGCCGCCGGCAACGCATTGACTGTCAGGAAACGCACCACACTGTGCATTTCGCCGGCCACCCCCTGCAGTTCCTGCCACTGCTCCTGGCCGTCGATCAGCAGCGCCTTGCAGCCGGAATTATTAATGATGTAGGCCACATTATCAGCGCGGTCCTGGGTGTACAGCGGCACCACCACCAGGCCCAAGCCCAGTGCGGCCTGGTCGAAAATCACCCATTCCGGCGAATTGCGCAGCATCACCGCCACGCGGTCGCCGGGCTGCAGACCGTCTTTTTCGAGCGCCGCCTGCCAGCGCGCAATCTGGCGGTCGATCTGCGCCCAGGTGTAATCGCGCCAGTTGCCGTGCTGCTCGTTGTACGCCTTGTAGGCGACGTTATCCGGCGTGCGTTTCACGCGCTCGCGGAACAGGCCATCGAGCGTGCCTGCTGCCGCCATCGGAATGACATGCGATGTATCGTTGTTTTTGTTCATTTTCATTCTCCTCGCCGAAACGCGCTAGTCGAGAAACAAATCGGTATAGGGTCTGGCACCGGGCGTCACCGCATAGACATCAAAGTCGGTCACCCCCTCCTCGCGCAACACGGCTTCATCGACATAAAAATTGCCGCTGGCCGTACGGCTGTCACGTTTGAAAATGGCGTACGCCGCGTCAGCCATGATATCCGGTTTGCGGCTGGCCTTGAGAACCGCTTCCGGAAAATTCACCGCGATGGCCGCTGTGGCGATGGTGGTGCGCGGCCACAGCGAATTCACTGCGATACCCTGGCTGCGGAATTCCTCGGCCATGCCCAGCGTGCACATGCTCATGCCGTATTTGGCCATGGTGTAGGCCACATGATCCTTGAACCATTTTGCCTTCATGCTCAGCGGCGGCGAGAGGGTCAGGATATGCGGGTTTTTCGCCTTGGCCAGAAACGGCATACAGGCCTGCGAACACATGAAAGTGCCGCGCACATTGACGTCGAACATCAGGTCGAAGCGTTTGGCCGGCGTATCCAGAGTCCCGCTCAACTGGATCGCGCTGGCGTTATTGACCAGGATGTCGATGCCGCCGAAATGCGCCGCGGCCTGCTGCGCGGCAGCAGCCACCGCGTTTTCATCGCGCACATCCAGCTGGATCGGCAACGCCTGGCCACCCGCCTTGACGACCTCATCCGCGACTTCGTGGATGGTGCCCGGCAGTCGCGCATGCGGCGTCGCGGTTTTCGCCGTGACCACGATATTGGCGCCGTCGCGTGCGCAGCGCAGCGCGATGGCACGGCCAATGCCGCGACTTGCGCCGGTAATGAATAGGGTCTTTCCCTGCAACGCCGACATTTTTATTTTCCTTTTACAAGCCTTATTTACATACCGTTGTACAGCGGTTTGCGTTTATCGGTAAAAGCAGTGATGCCTTCGACAAAATCTTGTGTTTTTGCGCAGCGTGCGAAGGCCAGCGCTTCGGCATCGAGTTGCGCCGCGAGGCCGGCATGTATCGCCCGGTTGGCCAGCGCCTTGGTTTCGGCATAGGCTCGCGCCGGCCCGGCCGCCAGACGTCGCGCCAGTTTTTCCGTTTCTGCCGCGAGTTGGTCTGCAGCCACGACATGATTGACCACACCCAGACGCTGCATGGCTTCCGCATCCACGGTATCCGCCAGCAACATCAGTTCCATCGCTTTCTGGTACCCCGTCAGTCGCGGCAAAAACCAGGTCGCGCCGCCGTCGGGGCTGGTGCCGATGCGGCTGTACGCCATGGAAAACTGTGTGCCTGCCGCGGCCAGCACCAGATCGCAGGCGAGCATGATGCTGAACCCTGCGCCGGCGACTGCGCCATGCACGGCGGCAATTACCGGTTGCGGCGCATGGCGTAACGCGAGGATGCCGTGGTGCAGTTCAGCGGCCAGTTGCGGCACGAGCGTCGCCATTGCGGCGACATTGTCGCGAAACATCGCGACGTCTCCACCGGCGACAAACGCCGGGCCGGCACCGCGCAACACGATGACACGCGCATGGGGATCAGCAGCCGCACGTTCACAACTCGTACGGAAAGCGTGGAGCATCTCCCCATCCAGCGCATTCATCACCACCGGGCGGTTAAAGGTGATGGTGGCGACACCATCACTGACGGCGTAGAGCATGACGCTCATGTTTTTCGAGCCAGCGCTTCAAAAGTGACCGGCTGGGTGGTCTGATGCAGTTCCGATTTACCGAAGTCTTTCGGAAAATCATCGACCATGATCACGCGACGTCGCAGCTCGGCTGCACGCTTGAGGAGATCCGCTTCCGCCTGCGTGATCACGCCCGCCTTCAAGCCTGCCGCAGCAAGCTGTTCGGCATGGCCACGACTGATGCGCCCCGCCTGCTGTGCCTGACGCAGTTTCGCCTCCACCGGTTCGGCGGCTATTACGGCAGTCAACGCCGACTCCAGCGTGCGCACCGGATCGTTCTCGTTGCCGGAAATGAACACGCCACGCGTCAGACGATCGCGTGTCGGTCCCGGGGTCATCATCAAACCGACGACGTCATGGCCCAACGGATCACGCGGCGGCGCGAATTCGCGGCCATATGGCATTAGCATCGGGAAAATCAGGCCACGCAGCACCCACGACACGATGGGCCAAGGCAGGTTTTCAAAAATCGAATAAAACGCATCTTCGATACGGTACAAGCAATCGAGCAGGCCCCAGCGCACCAACGGCAAATCCGCCTGCGGCCGGCCGTCGTCCTCGTAGCGTTTCAGCACGGCTGAAGCCAGATAGAGCTGGCTCAGTACATCGCCCAATCGGGCTGAAAGACGCTCCCTTCGCTTCAGCGAGCCGCCGCACAAGAACATCGCCATATCGGCGGTCAGCGCAAACCCGCTCGAGAGCCGCGTCAGCTGCTGATAATAGTGCTTCAGTTCCGGCGCGCCGCCAGGGACTGCCGTCAGCCGCGCACCGGTCATGCCCATCCACAACACCCGCGCCACATTGGACAACGTGAAGGCGATATGGCCAAAAAACGCGCGGTCGAAATCGCGCAGCGCCTTTTGCGGGTCTTTTTCCCTGGTCGCCTCAATTTCCTTCAACACGAAGGGATGGCCACGGATCGCACCCTGGCCGAAAATGATCATGGTCCGGGTCAGGATGTTCGCGCCTTCGACGGTGATCGCAATCGGCGTCTGCATATAGGCACTGGCGAGGTAATTGTTCGGCCCCATGCAAATACCTTTACCGCCATGCACATCCATCGCATCGTTGATAACCTGGCGGCCGCGTTCGGTGAGGTGGTATTTGACGATGGCCGAGATCACCGAAGGTTTTTCACCGAGGTCCACCGCTCCGGCCGTCATCACCCGCGCCGCATCCATCACATAAACATTGCCGGCAATACGCGCCATCGCTTCTTCGACGCCTTCAAACTTGCCGATCGACAGCTTGAACTGCTGGCGCACACGCCCATAAGCGCCAGTGGTCAGCGCCGACAATTTGGAGATGCCCACACCATTTGCCGGCAGCGAAATCGAACGCCCCGCGGCGAGGCAGTTCATCAGCATTTTCCAGCCCTCTCCCACCTGCGCCACGCCGCCGATGACGTACTCCATCGGAATGAACACATCCTTGCCCCAGTTCGGGCCGTTCATGAAGGTCGCGGTCATCGCGCGATGGCGGCGGCCGATATGCACCCCCGGCATGTCGGTGGGTACCAGCGCCAGCGTGATACCGATGTCGTCCTGCTCATTTTCCCTCTCACCCAGCAGATGGTCGGGGTCATAGAGTTGAAAGGCCAGGCCGAGCAGCGTCGCGATCGGGCCCAGTGTGATGTACCGTTTTTCCCAGGTCAGGCGGATGCCCAGCACATCGGGTTTGCCTTGCCATTCGCTTTTGCAGACGATGCCGAAATCCGGAATACCGCCGGCATCCGAGCCGGCCTCGGGACTGGTCAGCGCAAAGCACGGCATCTCAATGCCCTTGGCCAGTCGCGGCAGGTAATAATCCTTCTGCTCCTTGGTGCCGTAATGCAGCAGCAGTTCGGCAGGCCCCAGCGAATTGGGCACCATCACCGACACAGCAGCGGTGCCGCTGCGCGTGGTGAGCTGCATCACCACCTGCGAATGCGCCAGCGCGGAGAAACCCTTGCCGCCGTATTCCTTGGGAATGATCATGCCGAGGAAACCGTTGTCCTTGATGAACTGCCATACCTGCGGCGGCATGTCGCTTGCTTCGTAGGTGACCTCCCAGTCGCTCAACATTTCGCAGAGTTCATGCAGCGGGCCGGCGATAAACGCCTGCTCTTCCGCGGTCAGCCGGGGTTTGGGATAGGCCAGCAGCTTGCTCCAGTCAGGCCGCCCGCTGAACAAATCGCCATCCCACCACACGGTGCCGGCTTCGAGGGCTTCCTGTTCGGTTTT
>JAYUYQ010000009.1:0-8030 GCA_043752435.1 Betaproteobacteria bacterium | reverse complement strand
CGGCATGTGGCTGGCCAGGAGGCCGGCAGTTATCTCCGGGCTTGTGCACAAACGGGCGCGCATCGCGCCGATTGGGCGTGGGTGGCGCAGCCCGACGGGCGCGTCGAGCGCTACGGGATTGCGACCTGGAATCGCGAAGCCCAGGACTTGCCGGCGCCCGGGGCATGGCTTTGGGCGCCGCCGCGCAGTGCCGGCTGGCCGGATTGGTTTTCAGAAAAGCTGATTCGGTTTTTGTCCTTTCAGGGGCCTGCCCCGGATGTTGGCGTTGGAACCGCAGCTAAAGCCGCGGACAGGCCCGCGCAGAACGTCCCGGGCGGTGCGGCCGACGGGTTGCGCTGGTCCGCGGTGGTCAATGGCCTGATCGATCCGGATCTGCCGGCGCCCGGGCCTGCGGTGAAGTCTGTGCAGATTCCGCCCGCCTTGTTGCAATCGGAACGTTCACGCGGGTTGCTGGTGACGGCGAGCGATTGGGGCTCGGTGGGTCTGTTGCAGACGCCCAGCGCACGCATGCGTGATGCGGGTAGCTTCGTGTTTCATTACAACCGCGTCGATCCGTATGACCGATTGAACGTGTTTTTTCAACCATTCAAGGGGATGGAAGCGGGGTTTCGCTATACCACCATCAGGAACAGGTTGTATGGCGTCGAGACGCTGAGCGGGGATCAGCCGTACAAGGATAAGGGTTTCGACGTCAAATTCAGTCTGTGGGACGAGTCCGCGTATCTGCCCGCCTTGGGCTTGGGGTTTCGCGATATCGCGGGGACGGGTTTGTTTTCTGGTGAATATGTGGTGGCCAGTAAACGGTTCGGCGATTTCGACGCCAGCCTCGGGGTGGGCTGGGGTAACTTGGCGGGCTTGTCCCGTGCGCCGGCACCGGGAAGCTTCGGCGGTGATTTTCAATTCAAGAATTATTTTTCGGGAACACCCCGGCTGTTCGGTGGTGTGCAATGGGCGCTGCCGTGGGCGCCGCTGGTGTTGAAGGCGGAGTACGATGGCAATACCTACCGGGCCGAACCGTTGGGCAACCAATTCGCGCAGAAGTCGAAAATCAATGTTGGAATGACTTATCGGCTTTACCCGTGGCTGGATGTTTCGGCCGGTTTCGAGCGCGGCAACACCGTCAGCGTGGGTCTGACGCTGCACACCGACCTCAGCAAACTGGCGACGCCAAAATTAAATGATGCACCGCGCATCGCGGTATCGTCCGCGCGGCCCCAGGGCGTGCCGGATTGGGCGAAGACGGCCCGGGATCTTAATACGCAGACCGACTGGACGATCAGCGAGATCAAAGCGGAGGGCGCCCGGGTGAATGTTGCCGTCGAGGACCCCCGCGGTATTTACTGGCAGGATCGCGTGGATCGCGCGGCGAGTGTTTTACACCGCGACGCGCCAGCCGGCGTGGATCAGTTTGTGCTCCGTTATCGTGCGGGCGGGATCGGTTTGTCGGAGCAGGTTGTTGATCGGCAGAGTTGGGTGGCCTCGCGGGTGCAGCCGTTGCCGCCAGCACTGGAGACGCATGCTGTGCTGGCGCGCAATGCGACACCGGTGCCGGAGGGGGCTGCGCAATTTACGGCGAAGCCGGCGTTCTGGGAAAGCAACTTCCGCATCGGCTATGCGCAGAATATCGGTGGACCTGACGGTTTTGTGTTGTTTCAGGTTTACGCTGAGCAATCAGCGCGCCTGCAACTCGGCCGCCCGGATACATGGCTGAGCGGTGCGGTCCAACTGCGGTTGATCGACAACTACGACAACTTTCGCTACACCGCACCGAGTAATCTGCCGCGGGTTAGAACTTTCCTGCGCGAGTACCTGATCAGTTCAGACCTCACGATCTCCAACCTGCGGGCGACGCACGTCAGAAAAATTGCTGACAATCAGTATGTCAGTGCGTATGCCGGGTATCTGGAGGAGATGTTCGCTGGTTTTGGCGGGGAGTGGTTGTATCGCCCGTTCGCATCGCGTCTCGCCTATGGCATCGACGCCAATGTCGTGCAGCAGCGGGATTTTCACCAGAACTTTGCCTTGCGCGATCCGGCTTACCGCGTGGCGACAGGGCATGCCACGGCGTATTGGGATACCGGATGGCATGGCGTTGATGTGCGCGTCAGTGCCGGGCGTTACCTCGCCAAGGATTTTGGCGGCACGGTTGAAATGTCCAAACGCTTCAACAACGGCGTGGTGTTCGGCGCGTTTGCAACCAAAACCAACGTCTCGGCGCAGCAGTTCGGCGAGGGCAGTTTCGACAAAGGCATATTCCTGAGTATTCCCTATGATGCGATGTTTACGCGATCCTCGGGCAGGGTTGCCAATTATGAGTGGAAACCGCTGACGCGGGATGGCGGCGCGAAATTGTGGCGCAGCGAAAGGCTGTATGACATGACCCGCAGCCGCGATGTGCGCACCTTTGAGGTCAAGCCGGCGCCGCCGCCGAATGCGGAGTTGATGCCGGCCGATCATCAACCGCACTGGCAGCCCGAACCAAGGGCTCCGGCGGCGTATACCGCCGTGCACCCCCAGGCCAGCGCGCAGCAGTGGACTGCCGGGGGAGAGGCGTCGTTCAGTCTGGCCGAGGCGCTGGATCGTCAGGGCTTCCGCAACGTTGCGGTGGAGTTTGATCAGGCGCATCGCCTGAATCTCAAGGTGTCTCACGATACTTTGCGGCCCATCAGTCGCGCCGTCGGTCGCGCGGCGCGCACGGCACTCCAGCTGGCACCGGTGGACACACGTGAGATTCGCATCCAGTTTGCGGAGCGGGTCGAGCCTCTGGTGGAGTATGAATTTTTTGATCTGCCGCGGCTGCGCGCGCACTTTGCCGGTGAGCTGCCGGTGTCGGCGTTACAGGACGGGGTGGTCGTGCGCTATTTGAATCCGGGAGCCCGTGCGCGCGATCCGCTGGTGGATCTGGCGGATGTCACGAGGGGGCCGGCGATACCGTCTCTGTTAGATGCCGTGCCCCGGGTGTATGAGCCGGCGCGGGTATGGGATGATTTTTCGGCAGCGGCGACGCAGGCAAAAAAAGTCGACTGGCTGGGTGCTGCCGGTATCGGCATCGCGGCCGTTGCGGGCAGCAGTGTGCTGGATAGCCGGGGATTGCGTTTTGCCAAGGATCACGCGCGCAGCAGTTGGTTGAAGGGTTTCAATCGTGTGGGCGATGCGATGCCCTGGCTGGGTTTTGCCGGCGCGGGCCTGTTGGCACTCGATACCAGCGATCCGCGCCGCTCGCGTACTGGTTACGCTGCCGTGGAAGCGGGGGCCACTGCATTGTTCGCGGCGACCGGTCTGAAGTATGTCGTGGGTCGTGCGCGACCGACCTCCGGTCTTGGCTCCCGGGATTTCGAACCCTTCAGCGGTGGTTCGAAACGCGATGCATTTCCGTCGCGCCACACTGCAGTGGCCTGGGCGGTGGCGACGCCTTTTGCGCTGGAGTACCGTGCGCCCTGGCTCTATGGTGTTGCAGCACTGACGAATTTGTCGCGTACCGGCCGGCAGGCGCACTGGTTCTCCGATACCGTGGCGGGAAGCGCGATCGGTTACGGCCTTGGCCGCTTGTTTTGGGAGGCGTCGCGGGCCAACACGGCTTTACCCCAGGTGTTTATCGACCCTTCCAGTGTTAATTTGTTGTGGACCTATTGATGCGAACAGCCCGCACAATGGCGTTCACGACCAACATTCGTGCTGCTGCTTTTACTGCGCTAGTGCTCGGTGTGCTGTTCACGCTACCCGCAGTGGCGGAGTCGTGTCGGGTGCTGGATGCTGAACTGCAGGGGAATTACCTGGGGGGCTGCGTCGAGGGCCTCGCTCATGGTCAGGGCGTGGTGGTGGGGACTGTGCGCTACAACGGGGGATTCGTCGCCGGTCGCAAGCATGGCACTGGCACCAAGACGTGGCCCAACGGTGATCGGTACGAAGGGGAGTTCGCCAACGATCTGAAGCACGGATACGGGGTCTATGTCTGGGGCCCAGGATCGCAATGGGCCGGGCAACGCTATACCGGTCAATTTGTCAGTGACCAGCGACAGGGCTCAGGTGTGTATGAATGGCCCGATGGCCGGCAGTTGGCCGGGCAATGGCGGAATGACCGGCCGTTGATGGCGTTGCCGCCTGCGATGCAGCGCACGGCCAGAGCCCATGCCGAGCGGATGGTGGTGTTGTCACGTCCGGGCGCCAAAGTCTGTCGTAAGGTGCCCGTGGGAATCGCACAGGTTGATCTGGTCAGCGGTGTCGTGCTGACGACGGAAGGTGAGCGCGTGCGCATCCGTATCGAGGGTGTGGGTCGCTTGAACAATCAGCTTGACGGACGTGTGATCGCCCCGGGTGACGAGATTCTGGAAGACGCTGATCGCTGGTTTGCGTGCCGGTAAGGTACCAGGGGCATAGCGTAAAGCGCTGACGCCGGCCCCCGGGTTAATCATGCTGGTCGGCCTCAAGGGTTGATTACAGCAACGTGGTATCGCACTTCTTCTCGTCGCGCAGCTGACGCAACGTCGCCATTCTCGTGTCTGCGCTCTCAAGCGCTGCATTTTTCTCAATGTGGTTGCCGATGCCAAAATCGACGAGGATGGCCAGAACGTCTAGAGCCTGTTATGAAGTTTAATTTTATTTAATTAAATCAATTACTTATTATTTTCCCTTACCCCGGCCCTCTCCCGGAGGGAGAGGGAGAAAAGCCCATCTCCTCTCGGGAGAAGGGTGGGGATGAGGGAAAGAAGAGACAAGTTCATAACAGGCTCTAGGCCGCTGAAGGCGCTTTCCTTGTTAACCTGATCTATAAATTCGCGCGCCTTAGTCACCTCAAGATCAATCTCGCGGCAGAACATCGATTCTTTTTCGTGGCCGGTCATGGCGACCTGCCGGCCATAGGTTTTGGTTGCGCACCCCTGGATTGCGATGAATGCGAGCAGTGCGACGATGACAAAGCGCATTGCCCAGGCTTTGGCGTTTTTGGCTGTACGGGGTCGGCGAGTTTGGCAGCGGCAGGTGCCTTGTCTTGATGGCGACGTATTCGCAGCGTGATCTGGACATTGAGTTGTCGCACAAGCACTGCAGCGGTTACGACCACTTGGGCGAGTCGACCATGAGCGATGGATGGGTTGATTACAAGAAGTCAGGCCGAAATTATCGTGCAGAGAGTGAGCAAAATCAGTAGCCAGCGCTGTGTGGCAGTGCGCAATCACGGCCGATCCTGTGCGCGATACCACGAGTCGTGACTGACAATGCCGCCGCCAGTGAAATCGCGCAGATCGATTGTCCCGCTGTTCAAGTTGTTATCCCTGCCTCAGTTCAACAGTAACAAGGTGTAACTCTGGTTTTTTTAGTAATCAGGCTTTGTAACTTATTGTTTTATATAAGAATTATAGATATTTTACCGTTGAATACTACGGCCATCGCACGTGATCACCTGCAGCGATGTGGGCGTTACAGGACTTTGTTGGCACTATTCATTGGAAATGATTACTACTGCCACAGGTGCATAGTAAGATAGATAAAATTGTGGCCGATGGGTGGTAGCAAACATTCAGTTTGAGCTTGCAAAAAAATAGTTCCAATGCGGTGGGAGTGAACAGGGGTGATGGCGAAAATAGGGGATAGTTTTCGTTCGTACGGAATTGTAAAAGGCCGGCTGCGCAGCGGTTTTTTTGCGCTTGCATTTGTAATTCTGTCCAGCGTAACCACCGCACAGGCTGCTGAACTCGATCTTGCGCGCGCCGAACGGTTGATGGTCGAGAACAAGGCGCCAGAAGCTTATTTGCTGTTATCGCCTTTCGAAGACCAGTACGCCGGCGATCCCAAATTCGATTATCTACTCGGCATTACGGCTCTCGACAGCGGCAGGGCCGACAAAGCTACTCTCGCATTCGAACGCGTTCTGGCCGTGAATCCGAATTTTGCCGGCGCCCGTCTCGATATGGCGCGAGCCTACTTTCAATTGGGCGACTATGCGCGGGCGAAAACCGAATTTGAGACCGTGCAGCAGCAGAATCCGCCGCCTGCCGCGCAAGTGACCGTGGACCAATACCTCAAAGCCATTGAGGAACGCTCGAAAATCCGCCAGACGCAGATTACTGGGTTTGCGGAATTCAGCATGGGTCGTGACAGTAACGTCAATAATTCATCGTCTGCAACCACGGTCACCGTGCCCGCACTGGGCAATCTCATCTTTACCCTCGATTCCCGGAACGTGCAGCGCAGCGACAGCTATACGAACTACGCACTCGGTGCCGACATCAACCACATCATAGGCAAGGGCCTTGCGGTTTATGGCGGCGCGTCCGCGCGCTACCGCGTGAACCGTTTGGAAGACACGTTCGACTTCAATAATTTCGAGGGACACGGCGGAATATCCTATGCCACCCAGTCCGCCTTGTTCCGCCTCGGCGTCAATGGCGAGCGTTTTTATCTCGACCATACGGTCAACCGTAATTCCGCCGGAGTGAACGGTGATGTGCGTTATGTGCTGGATCCGGCCAATATTCTTCTGGCGTTCGCGCAGCACAACCGCTTCCGTTTCGAGCAGTCGGCACTGACGATCAACAATTTCGACCAGTCCCTGCTGGGTGGCGGCTATCTGCGGCTGTTTGCCGATGGTGCCAGCGCCATTACTGCCAATGCATTCATCGGCAAGGAAGACGATATTAACGGACGTGCCGACGGTAACAAGGACATCGTAGGCATCCGCCTGGGCGGACAGTATCGGCTGCGCGACAACATCGATCTGTTCGCGTCTTTTGGCGCCCAAAAAGGCAAGTACAGCAAGGAAAACAGCGCGTTCCAAACCTTACGCATGGACAGGCAGTCCGACGGCGTAATCGGGATTAACTGGCGCATCGATAAGGACTGGACGCTGCGACCTCAGGTCCTGCGCGTCCGCAACAACTCGAACATACCGATCAATGAATACAGCCGCACGGATTACTCGATAACGATCCGACGCGATTTCAGGTAATAAATTCTCCGGTTGCCATCAGGCGGCAGGAATTGCGGGTGAACGTTTTATTGTGCGGTGCTACAGGCCTATTTTCTGGGGGCGCCATGCATAAGGAGGTAATCATGTCTGCCCAAGTGATACGCGGTGTTTTAATCATTCTTTCGCTGTTGCTCTCTATCGGTGCGTCTTACGCGGCCGTAGGCACGGTACAGTTTTCAGCGGGTGACGTAACCATCCGTGATGGCGCCGGCAGATTGCGGGAGGCGAAAAAGGGGGATGTGATCAATGAGGGTGACACGATACTCACCGGAACTCAGGCATCCGCCCAATTGAAAATGTCCGATGGCGGCATATTGGCGGTGCGTCCCCAATCCGAGCTTAGGATCGACCGGTACCGGTTCTCCGGCAAGGAGGATGGTACCGAAAACGCATTCATGTCGCTGGTCAAGGGCGGGTTTCGCACAATTACCGGCGTCATCGGCCGCAACAATAAGGATAGTTACAAGGTAGGCACAGCGACCGCGACGATCGGTATTCGAGGCACCGACCACGAACCGTTTTTTGTTCCGTCCGTGCCGCCGGGTGCGCCGCCGTCGCCGATACCTCCCGGAACCTACGACAAGGTCAATGTGGGCGAGGCCTTCATCGCTACGCCGCAGGGCACGATCAACATTGCCCGGAATCAGGTTGGATTTGCGGCACCCAATCAGCCGCCGCAACTGTTACCGGTGATGCCCGAGTTTTTCAAGGCCACTCCGCCCATCAATCAAGCGCAGCAACAGAAGGAAAAGCAGGCCACGGGTGGGCAAAGCCAGGAGTCACAGGGTACGCCGGCTGCAGAGAAAGCGGCCAACACGCCCGCCGCAACCAATGCGGCGGAGCCTTCTGAGGTGCGCTCCACAGCCATCGTCGACAATACATCCAGTCCGGCGGCGGCCAGTACGACGACCACCACCACAACTACAAATACCTCGACATCAACCCCGACGATTACTCAGACCGTGTCGGGGACGAGTTCATCCAATCTTGATGTCAATCTGACGAATCAGACCATATCGACGTCCAACGGCACGGAAGTGCCGATCTCGCAGGGCGCCTATGCCAC
>JAYUYQ010000008.1:0-3166 GCA_043752435.1 Betaproteobacteria bacterium | reverse complement strand
AGCGTGCGCTGCTGGTGGTGCGCGAGTCGCCGCTGACCCATCAATTGCTCGGCGAGGCGTACAGCGACCTGGGGCGTTACCGGCCGGCTGCTGAGTCGTATAACCGCTCGCTGGCACTGGATCCCGTGCAGGCCGACGCCTGGTTTGGCGTGGGACGTGCGTCAGTGCAACTGGGGCGCGCAGCAGATGCGCGCGATGCGCTGACGGAGTTGGAGCGCTTGCGTTCTCCGCGCGCTGCGGAATTGCGTGGGCTGCTGGATAAGAACGGAAAGTAAGCCGCAGCAAGAACTTAACGTGCCGGGATGACCGGCAGCAGCAGGGTCGATGATTGCTCCGGTCCCATGTGTAGTGTGACCTTGCCGCCGAAGATTGCCGACGGGCGATCAATCTCGTCATCGTGTTCAAACGGGCCGCAGCCGCGCATCGGATGCTTCATGTTCGACAGCGTGGTTGCCGCGCCATCCCAGACATAATCCTTGCCGCGGATGGTCAGTGCGACACGATAGCCTTTGGGCACGACAATGCAGGTCGGCCAGATTTCAATATCCAGCGCATACACGGTGCCCGGCGTCAGCAGCTGTTTTTCGTCGTGGGTATGCCAGGGACGATGCGGCAGTGATCGTGCGGGGTCTTGTTTGCGGTGCGAGGCGCGCAACCAGCCCTGGCTGACGGGAGTGTGCGGGTCGAGTGCGCCCTGAAATACGACTTCCTTGCCGGCGGGATCGAACACCCGCAACACCACAAACAGGTCGGCATCCGCGGTCGACGAAGATACAAACAAGCGCAGTGCCGACGGTCCGGTGATCTCGGTGTCTTCGCTCAGTGCTGGTGTGCTGAAGGTGAGGCCGTCGCCCATGGCGTCGTAGGTCACCGCTTGATCTGTGGTCACGGGGGCAGGCGACAAGGTCATGTCGCCCGGATTGAGATACAGATTCGTCCAGCGCGTGCGCGCCAGCGGCCATTCCTGCTCATGGCGCTCGACAAAGCGCTCTTTGCCATTCTGCGGCACATGGCGCACCTGCAGCAGCACGCGCGGCTGTTGCGCCCAGCCGGTGTTCTCGCCCTTGAGAAAGTGGCCGAAGAATTTTTTCTGCAGACCGACGCCGTAGTCGGTGTAGAACGGCGCCCAGTGGGAACCGCCGTGGACTTCCAGCCATTTGTCGCGCGACGCGGCGCGCATATAACCCTCAAAGTTGCCGCGGGAGTGCAGGCCGAGCCCGCCCCAGTTGGCAGCGGAGAGCAGAGGCACTTTAACTTTAATCAGGTCCGGTGAGCGTTCGCGGTAATACTCATCCTCCATTTCACGAGCCGAAATTTCCTGCCACATGTCTTCGCGATTGGCGGCGAGTTCGGCTTCACTCAGGGTGTCCGGGCCGCAGACCAGTTCGCCGGTGATGGCATTGCGCGCGCCACGTTCGCCGACGCCGTGCTGCACGGTTTTGACCTGCATGTCCTGCCAGTTTTTGCGGAACACGCAGACGATGCCGCCGTGGCGGTTGCCGTCGCGATAAGAGTCCGACCAGCCTTCCCAAACGCAGATGGCTGCAAGGTGCGGCGGTTGTGCGGCCGCGGCGCGCCACTGATTGGAGGCGTAGTAGGAAATGCCGTTCATCCCGACCTTGCCGTTGCACCAGGGTTGTGCTGCCGCCCATTCGACGCAGTGATAGATATCCTGCGTTTCGCGAGTGTTGTTGTGGCGCAGGAAACCGGGCGAACGGCCGGCACCGCGCGAATCGACGCGGATGATCACATAACCGTCGGGCACCCATTTTTCCGGATCAACGACTTCCCAGTTCGCGTAGCGGTTGCTGGTATTGGCGACCGCGTCGGGATTTTCGCGGCACATGATCTCCCAGGCGGTTTTATAACCGTCCTGAAAGGCGAGGCCTTTGCCGTAGGGACCGTAGGAGAGCAGCGCGGGATAGCGACCCGGGGCCTGCGGCAGGAACACGTCGGCGCGCAGCACCAGGCCGTCGTCCATGGTGACCGGAACATCCCAGACGATGCGCATGCCGTCACGTGATTCGGTTTTTAAGTCCTGTGACATGCGCGAACTCCCGGGGATGATATCGGTGGATCAGGCTTTCTTGAGCGCCGGTGTCAGATGTGGTGCGAGCAGTGGCAGCAGTTGCGCAAACACTTTTGGCGTGCCTGCAACGATGTTGCCGCTGTCGAGGTAATGGTCGTTGCCCTGCAGGTCACTGACCAGGCCGCCCGCCTCGGTGATCAGCAGTGCACCGGCTGCAATGTCCCACTTGCTCAGGCCGATCTCCCAGAAAGCGTCGAGGCGTCCGGCGGCGACGTAGGCAAGATCAAGGGCGGCCGCACCGGGTCGACGGATACCGGCAGTGTTTTTAATCACGTCGCGCATCATGCCGAGGTAGGCTTCGAGATGATCAAGCTGGCGGTAGGGGAAACCGGTGCCGATCAGGCAGGGTTTCAGATGATCGCGCTTGCTGACGCGCAGCCGGGATTCGTTGAGGAAAGCGCCGCGACCCCGGGTAGCTGTGTAGAGGTCATTGTGGATCGGGTCGTAGACCACGGCCTGGGTGATGATGCCCTTGTGCGACAGCGCGATCGACACGGCATATTGCGGAAAGCCGTGCAGGAAGTTGGTGGTGCCGTCGAGCGGATCAATGATCCACTGGAATTCGGAGGTGCCGGACGCGCCGGACTCCTCTGCTAAAATCGCGTGCGTTGGATAGGCTTCGCGCAGCGTGCGGATGATCGCCTGTTCGGCTTCACGGTCCACTTCGGTGACAAAATCATTTGCGGCTTTTTCCCTGGCGACGATGACATCCAGATTGCGCCCGGCACGGATGATGATGCCGCCGGCGCGGCGTGCGGCTTTGACCGCGATAGTGAGCATGGGATGCATGATGGTCAGCGTTTTTTAAGTGGACAGTGATCAATAAAGAGCGGGTAAGGAACATGCTGCAGTCAGATGCAGATTCAGAAATTTTTTCCGGAGCCGGCATGACAGGTCGGTATTTTACGTGATCACCACAGACCCGCTCAAAAATATTCGCATCGTGCTCTGCGGTACCGCGCATCCGGGCAACATCGGCGCAGCGGCGCGCGCCATGCGCACCATGGGCATCACCGACCTCGCGCTGGTCAATCCGCAGCGTTATCCCGATCCGCAGGCGCTGTGGCTCGCGGCGGG
>JAYUYQ010000007.1:0-8059 GCA_043752435.1 Betaproteobacteria bacterium | reverse complement strand
CCCCAGTCGCATTGAAATCCACACCATGATGCGCAACAGGTGCATATTGCTGCGCTCCGGGGTATGCGCCCAGGCAGCCACCTGCCCATCTTCCGGGTGCGGTGTCATGCCGCGCTTCGCAGCACGATATTGCCGCCGGCAATTTTGCGCATACCCGCCACGATGTCGAAACGGATGGCGCCGCCAGCGGCGCTGCTGTGGCGGATCTCCAGCCTTTCGCCCGGATGGACCGGACTCAGAAACTTGACCGCGCTGATCTCGCAGGTATCCAGTCCGATGCCGGTCTCTGTGGTAATGGCGTGCATGGCCACATCCAGCAGTACTACGCCGGGAAGTATGGGGGTGCCGGGAAAATGTCCGGCAAAGGCGGGATGGTCCAGCGGAACAGTCCAGTGCATGGCGTCATTCATCGGGGTTTTCGATCAGTATGCGCCTGAACCAGCGCCTGCAGCGCTGCACGCGGCAGCTTGCCCGTGCCGTTACGCGGCAGCGCATCGACAAACAGCAGGGGGCGCGGCAGAAAAACCGGATCAATATGCTCGCGTAACGCTTTCAGCAGACGCGGTGCATCCAGCCCCGGGGCCACTACACACGCAGCGAGCCGCGCAATGCGATCATGGCCACCCTCGTCGGGCATGTAAAACGCACCGTCCACCACACCGGGAATGGTGTTGAGCAGATGGTTGAGGCTGGCCAGGGAATGCCGCTTGCCCGCGATATTGACCAGATCGGCAATTCGTCCCCGCAGCAAAAATTGATTCCCGGCAACGGGTTCAATGACGTCGCTCAAGGCGGTCAATGTTTCGACATGGCCGCCGCTGGCGTACACGATGCCGTCCTTTACCTTCAGCGTTATTCCGGGCAGCAATTGCCATTCCACCGCCTGCGTGGGACGACGGCTCGCTATCAAGCCGGTTTCGGTGCTGCCGTAAATTTCCATCAACGGGGCGCTGCACTGCAGCTCAATAGCCCGTGCGATACGGTCAGACAGGGGTGCGGTGGCCGACACCACCAGTGAAACCTCCGGCAACTCCAGTCCCGCGTCCAGCAAGGCGCGCAGATGTGCGGGCGAAGACACCAGCACCCGTGGCGCAGGAACAGCCGCCAGTGCCTGGCAAATATCTGCCGGGTAAAACGGTTGGGTATGACTAAACGCATTCCCGTTGCTCCAGCCCATCAGCACCGTCGATTCAAATCCATACATATGCTGCGGCGGCACCGTGCCGACAATGGTGCAGGGCGTGTTGCGCAACAGCCCCAGACACGATGCCTCAGCCTGCACGCTGCCGACCAGCCCGCCCCAGGTTTTGTCGTGCGGCTGCGGCGCGCCGGTCGATCCCGAAGTAAATACCACCGCGACACGTTGCCTGACATCTATCTGCGGAATTTCAAATACATCCGCTTCGCCTGAAGTGCTGATGACCGGGTAGCGCAACCGCGGCAGATCCACGGTACTGGCATCGCTGTCGGTCAGACAAAATACATCCGGCGCAAATTCCTTGATCTGGCGCACTACTCCCGGCGTGTAGGTGGACGGCAACAGGCTGACTTTACGGGTCAAAATGGCGGCCGCAAGGCCCACGCTGAAACGGTAACGATCACCGCACAGGTTGAGCAGATGATTTCCTGCGGGAAACAGCGCGGCAAGCCCGCGGACCTCGGTCAGGAACCGGCGCAACGTGACGGGACAGCCATCGCGCCAGGCAACGATACTGTCCGGGGACACATGCAACACCAGAGGCAGAAAGGACATGGGCGCGGCTGCGGCGATCAGCGAACGGGGGTGTTTTTGAACGCCCGCACCGCATCCATGATGTGCGTATCCCGCATGTGCGGCAAGACCCGGATGCGCACCCGGTATTCAACGATGAACATCAGTGCAACCAGCGGCAGCGTCATGAAGTTGGCAAAAACCGACCAAGTGGCCAGTGGCGCCAGAAAAAACAGCCCGGTCGAAATCAACACCATCGCGGCAAAAAACAGGGTCCAAGCGACCGTAACCTGACGCGCATAAATTTCATGCCGGGGCGTCAAAGGCGCATGCACAACCTCTGCAAAGCGGGTGCAGAGCGGTTTTTGTCCGGCCACCAGAGTGCGGCCAAAAATAATGCACAGTACGAGCAGCACGCCCGCATTCTGCAACCAGTAAACCACTCCAAAATGATGTTCGAGGGCCGACCACCCGGCCCACATCACGACACACAGCAGCAACACCACGCCCATCATGAGCCGGCGTCGTGCTGAACGCCAAGCCAACACCAGCGCTGTCAATACCACGGGGGCAATGGCGACCAGCGCGCCCAGATTGCCTCGGTGCGCAGATTCATTGGTGTAATGCGCCAACAGCGGATAACCGATCACCAGAACCGCAATGCCCAGCCAGCGCGCGAAGCGACGCACCATCAACGGGTTCTTTGTGCCGCGATATGATCGGATAGGCTGCGCAGGGAACTGAACGTGTGCTGATTGTCTGCGCTGTCGGCACGCAGTTGCATGCCATAACGCTTTGAGACCACCAAAGCGACCTCCAGCACGTCGATCGAATCCAGCCCAAGACCGTCGCCATACAACGGGGCATCAGCTACGATTTGATCCGCCGTAATTTCGAGGTTCAGGCACTCGATCATCAATTCTGCCACTTCGCGCTGCAGTATTTCGTCACTGGAAACGTCGGTTTTCTGGATATTTTGCATGATAAGTTGGCCTGCTTTATTCACAAAAAGGTAAAAATTAACGGGTTTGCAAACCCGCGATTATGACCGGCTATCCCGCCAATGCTCCTTTTAATTGCAAAATTGTAATGCTTTGGGCCAAACAGGGCATTTTCCATTTTACAAACCTGATTCTCATGACCTTGTAAGTGCGTTACCACACATATAACAATAATTAGTCCTGCTGACTTCCTTTATCGCCTGGATTTCGGCCTGCCAAAGCAGACAGAGCCGGACGCTGAATGACCGCATTTAGGAGGATAATCAAGGCATGAATCCACTCCCCGAAACGCCGGATACTCGCGGTTCGGACTGCGACGTACTGGTCATTGGTGGCGGCCCCGCAGGTTCGACCGCCGCGGCTTTGCTTGCTCAGCGCGGTTTCCGTGTCACCCTGCTGGAAAAAGCCCACCACCCCCGCTTTCACATCGGCGAATCCTTGCTGCCCGCCAATCTGCCCTTGCTGGATAAGCTTGGCGTAGCGGATGCCGTCAAAGCCATCGGCATGGAAAAATGGGGTGCCGAGTTTGTATCGCCCTGGCACGACCATCAGCAGCCGTTCGAGTTTGCCGGGGCCATGGATAAATCCATGCCCATGGCTTACCAGGTACGCCGGTCCGAATTTGACGAAATTCTGATCCGCAATGCCGCCAATAAAAATGCCCGCGTGGTGGAAGGCTGCCTGGTTCAGGATGTCAGCTTCCTGCCCGGCAATGAGGGGGCGCTGGTGCGGGCCCTTCACGATGACGGCAGCGTCGAAACCGTGCGCACGCGTTTTGTCATGGATGCCTCGGGCCGCGATACCTTTCTTGGCAACCGCCTCAAAACCAAACAGCGCAACACGCAACACAACAGCGCCGCCATCTTCGGCCATTTTTGCGGTGCTGAACGCAAGCCGGGCAGAACCGAGGGCGACATCACGCTGTACTGGTTCGATCACGGCTGGTTCTGGTTTATCCCTCTGGCCGACGGCGCAACCAGTGTCGGCGCAGTGGTCTGGCCGTATTACCTCAAGACACGCAAAAAAAAGTCTCTCGAGCAATTTTTACTGGAAACCATCGCCTTGTGCGCGCCGCTGCACACGCGCCTGCAGAACGCACAACTGATTTCACCGGTTGAAGCGACCGGCAATTATTCCTATGTCTGCGACCGCACACACGGCAGCAATTACCTGCTGCTGGGGGACGCCTATACCTTCATTGATCCGGTGTTTTCTTCAGGCGTACTGCTGGCCATGCAAAGCGCCTTTGTTGGTGCAGACACCGTGGACACCTGCCTGCGCCAACCGCAGCAGGCAGCCGCAGCAATGAAAAAATTCGACCGGGCCATGCGTGTCGGGCCAAAAATTTTTTCCTGGTTCATTTACCGCGTGACCAATCCCACCCTGCGCAACATGTTCATGGAACCGCGCAATTATTTCCGCGTCCAAGAAGCATTGCTGTCGGTGCTGGCAGGCGATTTGTTTGGAAAAACCAGGATAGGAGGGCCCTTGCTGGTATTCAAAGGATTTTATTACGCGACATCCATTGCCAATTTTGGCCGCACCTGGAAGGCGTGGCGGATGCGCAGAAACAACATCCGATCGACCGATGCGCACGGCGTGCCCATAAACTGATGCATCAGACCACTCACTCACTTCGCGGCCCGGACATCTCCGTTGCGGCGTTTCTGGATAAACCGGCGCATTGGAAAAATAGTGCGCTCGGTGCATTCTGTTTTTCTGCGGAAGCCACCGACAAACAGGCGCCGGTCGGCCTTGATATCCCCTGCATGCGCGTCGCCCTGCAGAGGCTGGACGGCCCTGATGCCATCTGCGAAGTCTGGCAGGGCAGCGGTCAACTGACGCATGGGCGGCGCGGCGACATCCAGTACAGCCACGACGATGACGTGTTGTTCGGATTGATTGCCGTGCCTGAAGCGCTGTTTGAGGCTGGCGCCGGCAACACCCCGTTGCGACAAGCCACGGAGTCGGCCTATCGCCAGATATTTGAGCTGCTTGACGCGCTGGGTTACCCACATCCCTTCCGTTTCTGGAATTACATTGCCGACATCAACGCCCACAGCTTCGGCCTGGAGCGCTATCACCAGTTCAACCTCGGGCGGCAGGACGCTTTCCTGGCCCATGGCCGCGAAGTGACGGGCAATGTTCCCGCAGCCTGCGCCCTCGGCTCGGCTCATGGACCGCTGACCATCGCCTTTCTCGCCGGACGCGTGGCACCGTTGAACATTGAAAACCCGCGCCAGACCAGCGCCTTCGACTATCCGCAGCAATACGGCCCGCGCAGCCCCACTTTTTCCCGCGCCTGCCTGGTCCGCCTGGGGCAGGAAGAGGTTTTGTTCATATCGGGCACCGCCAGTGTGGTCGGCCACGCAACCCTGCACCCCGCCGATGTCGTGGCGCAGACCCGCGAGACCATGACCAACATCAAGGCGGTCCTGACCGAAGCAAACCGCCTGTCCAGCAAGCCCGGATTCGATCTGGCTGGTTTGCATTACAAGGTTTATGTGCGCCACCCCGCTGACCTGGCACAAATCCGTGCCGAACTGACGCATTGCGTGGGTGATACGCCCAAAGCGGTCTACCTGCAGGCCGACGTGTGCCGCGAGGATCTGCTGCTGGAAATTGAAGCCACGGCTGCGCAGCCGCTGCCCGGACGGCGGAACTGAACATGCGTGCCGCATTGCGGGTATTGCTGAATGCCTATGACTTCCTGGTGATCTATCTCGGCATGGCCTGGCTGGGAATACTCTGCCTAGCCTGGACACCGATCGCGATGGCAGCCTACCTGCTGCTACCTGAATCGCGGGGACAGGCGCTGGGGCGCTACGGCATCATGATGGTGTTCAGAATTTTCCTGGCCACACTCAGCTTGTCGCGACGCTGCAGCTTCGACCTGGAAGCGCTGGACGCACTGCGCGATGAACCCTCGCTCATCATTGCCCCCAATCATCCCTCCCTGATCGATGCGGTGATGGTAATCTCACGCCTGCCCAATATAGGGTGCATTCTTAAATCAGAGTTGATGGACAATATATTTCTCGGTAGCGGCGCGCGACTGGCGCGCTATATCCGCAACGAACCGGTGCGGCACATGATCCGCCTGGCCAGCCGGGATGTTGATGGCGGCAGCCAGCTGTTGCTGTTCCCGGAAGGAACGCGCACCACCTCATGTCCGATTAATCCGCTCAAAGGCAGCATCAGCTTGATCGCACTTCACGCGCAGGCAGCGGTGCAGACGGTGCTGATAGAAACCGATTCGAAATATCTGAGTAAGGGCTGGTCGCTGTTCCGCATGCCGCCGATGCCGATTCATTACCGGGTGCGCCTCGGGCGGCGCTTTGATCCGCCGCAACACTCCCGACGCTTCATGGCAGAACTGGATCGCTACTTTGTGCATGAACTGGTGCAGGGCTCGGCGTTTTACGCGACCAATGCCCTGCTCAAACAAACTGATCGCCCGTCCGGACCTGCTTCGCATTCTCATTCATGATCACGCCATCGACCACACACCTCGTCCTTATCCCCAGCTTTAACCCCGGCGCCAAGGTCTACGAAACCGTAACTGCGGCGCGCCAATACTGGAATCCGGTGTGGGTGATGGTCGATGGCAGCAACGATGGCACGGCAGAAGGCCTGCAGGCGATTGCAGCCCGCGATGCCGGCCTGCGCGTCATCGTTTTACCGCACAACCAGGGCAAGGGTGCTGCAGTACTGCACGGTCTGGATCAGGCGGCACAGGCGGGATTCAGTCATGTACTGACCATGGATTCTGATGGTCAGCACCCCCCCGACCGTATCCCCGCATTCATGGCGGAATCCGCTGCACAGCCTGCTGCAATGATCCTCGGCATGCCGATATTTGATGCCAGTGCTCCGGGTCTGCGCGTACAAGGCCGGCGCATATCCAACTGGTGGGCCAATCTGGAAACGCTGTGGGCCGGCATCGGTGATTCACTGTTCGGGTTTCGCGTGTATCCGGTGGCGGCATTGCGGCAGGTCATGCGCAATCAGCGATGGATGCGACATTTCGATTTTGATCCGGAGGCCGTGGTACGCCTGTGCTGGCACGGGGTCAGGCCGGTCAATCTGCCCGCCCCCGTGCGCTACTACACCTCCGAAGAAGGCGGCGTATCGCATTTCCGCTACCTGCGCGACAACGCATTGTTGACGTGGATGCATACACGCCTGTTGATCGGCTTTATATTGCGCCTGCCCGTATTGCTGGCGAAACGCGCATCAGGCCGAATTAAATTGCAAGACGGGCGAAATTCCGATGCTGACCTGCTCCGTTAGGGCCTGTTAACAATCATTTCGTGAGTGCGACGGCGACGATTTGGCCTCAGGGCTAGGAGCGTCGAGCGCGGTTTGCCCGTTGGCAAACAAGCGAAGGCGCGACAACGCACTGGGGCCAAATCGCCCCGTCCCTACGGGTTGCGGCCAAAATCGCCACTGGCTGCGTTACTTGCTTTGCTCATATTCTCGATATGAGCCGCAGCAAGTGCCTTGCCACTGACGATTTTGGCCACAACGCATCTCACGAAATGATTGTTAACAGGCCCTAGATCATGCCGCCATTGATGGAAATGATCTGTCCGGTGATGTAGGCCGCCTGCGGCGACGCCAGAAACCCGATCAGGTCGGCCACCTCCGTCGGACTGCCCGCCCGCTTCATCGGCACCAGGCGCGCAATTTCTGCGGCATCAAATGTGGATGCACTCATTGGAGTATCGATAATTCCGGGAGCCACCGCGTTTACAGTGATACCGCGGCTGGCCACTTCCCGCGCCAGTGATTTGGTCGCTGAATTCAGCGCCCCCTTGGCCGCGGCGTAATTCACCTGGCCCGTATTTCCGGTCAGCGCGGCAATGGAAGACAGATTGATAATGCGCCCCCAGCGGCTGCGGATCATCGGCATCATCAGCGGCTGGGTGACATTGAAAAACCCGTTGACCGACACATCCATGACCCGCTGCCATTGTTCGGCGCGCATCCCGGGGAATACGACATCCTCATGGATGCCCGCATTGTTGATCAGAATCTGGATCGGCTGCTCTTCGATCAGCGGGTGCAGCACACTGGCCACTGCTGCCCCGTCGGTCACATCAAAGACCAGCACCTCTGCACTTCCGCCGTCCGCCCGTATGGCATCGGTCAGCGTCTGCGCAGCCTGCAATCCGCTGTTGGCGTGGATGTATACATGGCAGCCATCGGCAGCGAGGCGACGGCAGATGGCGGCGCCGATTCCTCCACTGCCACCGGTAACCAGAGCTTTTTTCAAGATGCCTCCTTCGCAGTCGATGTGTCGGCATTCAGCACCACCGTGGCGCGCCCCTCCAGCAGCAGGCGC
>JAYUYQ010000006.1:0-8061 GCA_043752435.1 Betaproteobacteria bacterium | reverse complement strand
CGCGCAGTGCTTTCAGTTCGGCGTTTGCCTTGGCATCGATTTCGGCGCGTGCTTTATGTTCTGCCTCCACGGCAAGTCTGCGCTGCTCTTCTTCGCGGGTGCGTGCTGCGGCTTCAGCCTTGGCGCGGGATTCGGCAGCGACGCGGGCTTCGGCTTCAGCCCGTGCCCGGGCTTTGGCTTCTTCCAGGGCTTGCATTGCCGCCACGACTTTGGCCATGGATTCCGGGTCCGGGCCCTGCGTGGCGGCCCGGGCTTCAGCGGCCGCTTTGGCGCGCGCCGCTTCTTCCGCCATCTGCCGCGCCTGCGCAACCGCATCCTCAGCGGCTTTGGCCCGCGCTTCGGCTTCTACCAGCGCCTTGCGTTCGGCCTCGAGCCGGGCCTTGATGTCGGCTTCCATGCGGACGCGGGCTTCCGCCTCGCGCTTCACGGAATCCTGGGCGCGGGCGAGGGCTTCTCCCATCGCCTTCATCTGTGCTTCCAGTGCTTCGCGCGCTTTGGTTTCGGCCGCAGCATGGGCATTGGCTTCCACCTCGGCTTTGGCCTGGGTTTCGGCTTCAACGCGGGCTTTGGCTTCGGAAGTTGCTTTGGCTACCGCGTCGGCCTTGGCACGGGCTTCGGATTGCGCGCGTGCGCGGGCTTCGGCTTCGGCTTTGGTGGAGGCCTCCTGCGCCGCCTTAAGGCGGATTTCTGCCGCGGCTTTGGCCTGGGTGTCTGCTGCAGCCTTGGATTCAGCTTCAGCTTTGGTGCGGGCTTCGGATGCCGCACGGGCGGCGGCGTCGGCGCGGGCCTTGGCTTCCGCTTCCACTTTGGCGCGGGCGTCAGCGGCGGCGCGGGCCAGTGCTTCAGCCTGCTGCCGGGTTTTGGCTTCCATCGCTGCTTTGGCGGCAGCCTGTGCGCGGGCCTTGGCCTGGGCTTCCTTCTCTTTACGGGCTTCTGCTTCGGAGCTGATCTGGGCTACGGCCTCCGGGGAGGTGAAATCGAGATCCACTTCTCCGGTATCAGTTGCCGGTGCTGGTGAGCGGCCGGGTGCTGCCGGGGCGGCGGCGGGTTTGGCGGCTGAAGCGGCAGCCGGAGATGAGAAAATTTTGACGTAACCGGCTTTGGTCAGCTCATTCAGTATGCCTTCGACATCTTTTGGATCCAGTTTGTTTTTTGCCACCATCTCGGCAAATGTCGATTTGCCGTCCACCGACAGGAAAATATTGCCGGCATTGCGATCGAGCTTGACGGTTTTGTTCTTGAAATCAAGAACGCCCTTGGAGGTCTTGGCGTAGACAGTTTGCGGATGCATGGTATTAACACCGTGATTTATTGGACAGTTTTGCGGTGGCCCGGCCGGCGACCCGATCCCGTACTCCCCGCCGGAACTCCGGGGCGCCGCTGGCGGTGTCGGCATTGCATGTGCCGGGTTATTATAGTTACTATATCTGGATACAACAAAATGATGCATATGGATCCGCAATTGCCATACTCAACAGTCTCACCAGATTCACCAGATTCTCCTGACAGCCGTCGTTCGACGCTCGATGTCACGAATCTGGTCGATACCATGGATCCGGTGGCGGTTTCCTTCGAAGTCGCGCAAATTTACGAGCGGCTCTACCAGCGTGAGTTTCCATCGAGCATGTTGCGGGTGTTTGCCGATATCGGCCGCCTGTACCGCGGCGAATTCCCCGGTTATCACCCTTGCGAAACCGATTATCACGACGTTCAGCACATCCTTGAGGTGACGCTGGCCATGTCGCGGCTGATGGATGGCTGCGTGCAGGTGACCAGCACGCGGGTCATGGACGAACGCCTGTTCCAGCTCGGCACCGTCAGCGCCTTGTTCCACGATATCGGCTATCTGCGCCGGCTTGACGACAACGAGAAGAAGCACGGTGCTGAATACACCCGCACTCACGTCGGCCGTGGTGCCGAATTCATAGCCTGGTATCTGCCGGAGATCGGACTGGAAGATCTGGCTGATCCTGCCGCGCGCATCGTGCATTTCACCGGTTACGAAGTGCAGGTGAGTAGTATCCAGATCGAACCGCAATATCGGATGGTCGGCAATCTGCTCGGCAGCGCTGATATTCTCGCGCAGATGGCGGATCGCTATTATCTGGAGAAATGCCGGGATCGCCTGTATCCGGAGTTTGTGCTCGGCGGAATCGCCCGCCAGATCGACGCCCAGGGTCAGGAGAAAGTCATTTTTGCTTCGCCGGCCGACCTGATTTTCAAGACCCCCGGCTTTTTTGCCGGTGCACACAAGCGCCTAGAGCAGGACCTTGGCGGCGTCTATCGTTACGCCGACAGCCACTTCAAGGGCGAGAATCTTTATTACTCGGTCGTGCGCAAGAATGTCGATTACGCGCGCACAATTTCCGAAACGCAGGACGTATCCCTGCTGCGCCGCAAATTGCCGGACAGCAGCCTCCAGGAAGCGGCATAAGCCAGCCGGTCGCTGTATCTGGCTTTTGGTTCCGGGTTCAGGACACCTTCAGCAGTATTTTCCCCGTGTGCTGGCTGGCTTCCATCAGCGCATGCGCCTTTGCCGCCTCCTTCAGCGGCAGCACACTGTGCGTGACTACCTTGATTTTTCCGCTGGCGATATGCGGCCACACTTGCGCTTCGAGTTCACGCGCGATGCGCGCCTTGAAGGCGTCGGGGCGGGTGCGCAGCGTGGAGCCGGTATAGGTCAGGCGTTTCAGCATCACCGGCATCAGGTTGATTTCCACCTTTGAACCGGCGCCGAAGGCAAGCTGGATGATGCGCGCGTCGGGACTGGCCGCCTTGAGATTTTTTTCGATGTTCGGCCCGCCGACGATATCGAGAATCACGTTGGCGCCGCCCTCATTGCGCACGACTTCGACAAAATCCTCCGTGCGGTAATCGATCACCCTGTCCGCACCCAGATCCTTGCACACCTTGCAGCGGGCTTCCGGACTGTCGGTGGCGATGACCTTGGCGCCGAAGGCCTTGCCGAGCTGGATGCAGGTGGTGCCGATGCCGCCGGCGCCGCCATGCACCAGGAAAGTTTCTCCCGCCTTCAGGCCAGCGCCGATGAACACATTGCTCCACACCGTGAAAAAAGTTTCGGGCAGGCCGGCGGCGTCAATCATGCTGATGCCTTTGGGCACGGTCAGGCAGTGTTCGGCATCGACCGCGACATATTCGGCATAACCGCCGCCATTGGTCAGCGCCACTACTTTGTCGCCGATGGCCCAGCGTTGCACGTTCGCGCCTTTGGCGACGATTTCTCCCGAGACTTCCAGTCCCGGCAGATCTGATGCGCCGGCAGGTGCCGGATACAGACCCTTGCGCTGCATGATGTCGGGACCGTTGATGCCAGCCGCAACAACCTTGATCAGTACCTCGTGGGCCTTGGCTACAGGCAAGGGACGTTCGACCGGTTTTAGTACATCGGGGCCGCCGGGCGCGGAAATTTCAGTGGCGTGCATGGTGGCGGGCAGGGTATTGCTCATGACATTCCTCGTTTCTTTGCTATTTTCAGCTTATTTACTGCTCATTTACTGTCTTCGCGGTACTTGCGGATGCGTTCTTTCAGTCCCGGAGTACTGACTGAGCGTGCCAGTTCGGCCATGTCTTCGGCGCGACTGTCGGTGACGGTGCGGCGATGCAATGCGGAGGCTGCGGCAGGGGTCAGGGTTTCGGCGGCACTTTGTGCCGCGGCGATCTGAGCCAGCCATTCTTCCGCTGCGGTGATACCGGTCAGGAATCCTGCACCCAGCGCTTCAACCGCATCGAAAGTGCGCGCCGTCGACAGGATGTCACGCGCCTGGTCGGCGCCGATGCGATGCACGAGCCTGCGGGTACCGAGCACCACGCCGAAACGCAGGCCGGGCATGCGGAAGGTGGTGCCTGGGGCGGCAATCCGGATGCCGCAACTGGCGACGATGTCGGCACCGGCGCCGAAGACGCGACCGTGGGCCAGTGCCAGTGTTTCATAGGGCGCGTGATACAGCGCCTGCAACAGGGTTTCGATGCGGAGGAAGCGCAGCGCGAGATCGCCTTCGCTCTGCGCCTGTGCGTCAGTGAAATCGAAACCGGCGCAGAAATGCGAGCCGGCGCTGTCGAGAATCAACAGTCTCGTGCCGTCGGTGGCGGCATATTCGACGGCATCGATCAGCGCTTCGACCAGCGCGGCTGACAAGGCATTGGCCTTCTGCGGCCGGTTCAGTGTCAGCCGCGTGACATGGTTCTCGTGTTTGCGCAGCAGTTCGTCGCTCATGGCTCAGGCGGCGGGAGTGAGGGTGGCGCGCACTTCGGCAGAACGATCCCAGATGTTCGGCATCTGCGGGCTGGAGTAACCGGAGACAAAAGGTTTGTCGATTCCGGTGACGGCATCGAAGACATGGCGTTTGACCGCGCCGATGTTGGCGCCGTAGACGTGAATGCTGATCGACACCCTGTCATCAAAGGCGTTGGCCACTTCATGGATGTCGCCGACTGTAGGTGACACCTTGTCGACTTCACCCGCCAGCAGACGCCCGGTTTCACTGACGATCATCGGTTTGCCGCTGCTGACGCGTTCGAAGCGGCGGCAGGATTCGGCACCGCGCATCATGCCGACCATGCCCCAGACCATATGATCGTGCACCGGTGTTTTCTGGCCTGGCCCCCAGACAAAGCTGACCACCGAGAAGCGTTCCAGCGGATCGCAGTAAAGCAGGTATTGCTGATAAAACTGCGGATGCGGCTGCGCACATTCATCGGGCAGCCAGTCGTCGTGTTTGATCAGATCGGCCAGCAGTTTGCCGCCGGTGTCGAGCATGATTTTTTCGTCGTCGCCGTTTTTTTCGGCGAGGCGTGTGAACTCGGCGACGAAGTGACGGAAGCGGGCGGTGTTTTTCATGTTGAAGCTCCTGCTGAATTTCTTGCGTTCATATTCTTCAGTTCGGCGAGAATTTCCGCGGTGTGTGCGCCCAGGGCCGGCGGTCCATTACGCACATCCAGGCGTTGGCCGGATACGCGTTGCGGTGAAATCACGGTTTTGCTGGCGACGCCATTGGGCAGTGCCATGTCCTGCACCCATTCCATGTGTTTGACCTGCGGGTCGGCCAGCACCTGCGAATAATTGTACAGCGGCGCGCAGGGAACGCCGCGCGCGTTCATGCGGGCGAGCAAATCGTTGGCATCATATTTGACAAATTCGGTTTCCAGCACTTCGCGCAGTGCATCCTGATGTTGCGCGCGCAACGTGGGTGTTGCAAAGCGCGGATCTTTGGGCAGGTCGCTGCGTTCAATAACATTACATGCGGCTTCCCACAGTTTGTTGGTTCCAGCCGCGAGTGCAAAGTAACCGTCGCGGCAACAGAATGCGGCGTATGGTGCGTTCATAGGATGTGCCGAACCGAGACGCACCGGATCGCGGCCGGTGCCGAACAGTTCACTGGTCTGCAGGCTGGCGATGCCGAGCATGCTGCCAAGCATCGACACATCTACATGATCGCCGTGGCCGGTGGCCCGCGCTTTGTGCAACGCCGCCGTTGCGCTGAAAGCGGCATAAAGGCCGGCAGAAAAATCGGCGATCGGAATGCCGCATTTGGCGGGACGGCCGTCACGGTCACCGGTGACACTCATCACACCGCTCATCGCCTGTACTGTCATGTCGAAGCCGCCTTCGCTGGCGCGTGGTCCCGTCTGGCCGAAAGCCGATACCGAACAGTAAACGAGGGCGGGACGGTCTTTGACCAGTGACGTGTAATCAAGACCGAATTTCGCCATTACGCCGGGGCGGAAATTTTCGAGCAGGATGTCGGCGCTCAAGGCCAGTTTGCGCGCGGCGGCCAGATCAGTATCGGTTTTCAAATCCAGCACCACCGAACGTTTGTTGCGGTTCACGGATGCGAAATACTGGCTGTAACCATCAAGGATTGGCGGCCATTGCCGCATCAAATCGCCTTCCGGCGATTCGACCTTGATTACATCGGCGCCCATGTCGGCGAGCAGGCAGCCCGCAAACGGCCCCGCCAGAACCTGGCAGAACTCGACAACGCGGATGCCTTGTAACGGAAGCATGTGGGCTGGGGACTTTGTGGGGCCCTGATGCTAGCACGGCACCATCAGTGGTTTACTGCGGCGGAGAATTGCTCTCCAGCATCCAGCGTGTTTAATACATCGTGTTCACGCTCCGTCATTGGCGCTGCCGGCGCCGCCTGTGCGGCATCAAATTGAAATCCGGTATATGCCTTGATGTGGGCAATGGTGGTTTCCGGATGATGGGACTCGAGAATGAAACGTGAACCTGCGCGGGGCTCGCGTGTAAACACCGCCAGCGGTGTCACCAGTGCCGTCATGTTGCCGGAGGCGGTGACAAAATCGAGTTTGTCGACTAGCGCGCGCGTTGTGTGATCCGTGCGCCAGGTGACGACGCGTTTTGCCGTCGGCAGCATCACGGCTGCGCCTCCACCACCGGGCAGCCGCACCTTGGGATTTTCCCAGGAGCCGATGACGGACACGTTGGTGCGACCCTCGGCATCAATCTGTGCGCAGCCGAGATATACCAGATCGAGGCCGCCGCGCGCGCACAGATCGTAGAAATCCTGGTTGGCGAATATAGCCGGCGATCCGTGCACGATGGCCGGGTCGCTGCTCGATTGTGGAATCGAGATGGGTTGCGGTTCGACGCCGCCGGCAACGTTGATGTAAGTGAATGGAAAATCGTAGGCGCGTTTGGCGAGCAGACAGGCCAGCATCGGCAGCGTCGAGTTGACGCCGCTGAAAGTGATTTCGCCGGCGCGGATCTGGCGGGCGAGGTTGACAACGATGAAGGAAAAGGGCGTCCAGTCCATGGCGACAGTATAACGATCAGAGTGTTGTGTCAGGATGCGCGGAAGGCGGCGAGGTAAATGATCGCCGTGACCGTGAGGACGGCGCCGCAGATGATCTGTGTGCTGATTTTTTCGCCGCGCAGGAACAGCGCACTGGCCAGTGCGGTGACCAGCGGATAGGCGGCAATCACCGGCGCGACCGTTGATACCGGCGCCACTGCGAGCGCCGAATACATCAGCACCATCGCGCCGCCGTTGATGGCGCCGGTCGCGGCAAACCACAGCAGGCCGTCGCGGCTGACAGACTTGCGTCCGCCGTGGCGCAGCTGTTCCGCGCCGAGTACCGCGGCGGACGACACCAGGTAGCCGATCACGCCGGCGGCAAACGGGTTGCCCCACAGCAGCAGCCCGGCTTTGGCACCGGCCTGCGCCACGCCGCGCACGATGGCACCGGCAACTGGCCAGACCAGTGCGCGACTGGAGCGAAGGCCGGTTGTTGTGCCGGGCGTTGCGCCGGGTCGCCAAGAAAGCAGGGCGACACCGGCGGCGACACCCAGTGCAGCAATGGCCGCCTGCGGAGGGATCTGTTCGCCAAGCAGCAGCGCTGCGGCCAGCATCGCGAACAGCGGCGCGGTACCGGAGATCGCGCTGGTGACGGTGGGACCGAGTTCTTCGTTGGCGCGGAAGGTCAGCAGCGTGACCAGCGCGGGATAGAACAGGCCGACCAGCGCGAAAATCAGGGCGGCAGTTAGATTGAAAGCTGACATTTCGACGGTGAACGGTGCGGCGATGACAAACAGCAGCGTCGCGGTGGGAATGCTGATCGCGGCGCCGGTGCGCGCATCGTCATGGCGCAGGCCGATGCGCGAGGTGATCATGCCGGCGCCGAAACACAGCGCGGCGAGCAGCGCGAAGATCAAGGCGGTCATTATGTAAGTATTTGTTTTATTTAATTATTTTTATGCGCACCGAGCGGTTCCAGGATGACCCGCCAAGCGCGCAACTTGTCGATGTAGGAACGCGCAGCATGCGCCGGACTGGTCGACGGCAGGCGCACCAGTTTCAGCGCGCCGGCTTCAAGCGCCGGTTGCACGTGCACCCGGAAGCAGCGTTCCGCCGTGGCGCCGTTGAAAAATACATGCCGGATGCGCGGGTGTTGCGCCAGAAATGACACCAGATCATTGGCGATGATCGAACGCTCGTCGATCGCGGCATCAAGGCTGCCTTCGCGCGTGCAGGCCGCCAGTACGTCCCACAGCGCTATTCCTGCTTTTTTCAGCCGGCG
>JAYUYQ010000005.1:0-3171 GCA_043752435.1 Betaproteobacteria bacterium | reverse complement strand
CGTCCAGGCATTAAACAGATCCAGCAGGTGCCCGTCTTCGGGCATGTCCTTCTCCAGTCGCGGATGCGGCCAGTCGGTGCCCCAGATGATCTGCTCCGGATTGGCGCGCACCAGCGCTTCGTGGATGGCGCGTGCATCGGCGTAATCGGGATATTGTGTCGAAACGCGATAGGCGCCGGATATCTTCACCCAGATTTTCCCTTCGGCGAGCAGTTTGCACATCTGCTGCACGCCCGGCTGGCTGGCGCCCAGCTTGCCGTCGACATTACCCATATGGTCGAGCACGATGGGTAGTTTCCAGTGTTTAAAAAAGGGCAGTGCGCTGTCCAGCGCATTGGCGTCCATCATGAACTGCGCGTGCAGGCCGAGATCAGCCATCAGTGGTGCGAGTTTTCCAAAGGACTGCATGCCCAGCGGGCTGAAGCCCACGCCGTGCGGCATGTGGTGAAAGCGCAGCGCGCGAACGCCGGCATCCGCCATGGTTTTGAGTTCGGCGGCACCGGTGTCCGGTTTGACAATGGCCGCGGCGCGCAGGCGTTTGGGTGCGCGGCGCAAGGCGTCGAGCAGCACGCGGTTGTCCGTGGCATAGGGATGGCCCTGGACCACCACGCCGCGCGCCATGCCCAGCGTATCCAGCATTTTGAGCAGTGCTTCCAGCGGCGCGTCCTGCGGTGTGTACGAACGCTTTTCGGCAAACGGGAATTTGGTGGCCGGCCCGAAAATATGGAAATGCGTATCGCAGCCGCCTGCCGGCGTGGCTATTTTCGGCGGGCGGGTGTCGGCGATTTGCGGCAGGCAGGGCAGATCCATGGCGATGTCCTCGGGGGTGCTCTGGATTGAGTGAGTTGCGATGGTAGTGCATCGCCTTGTGCGGCTCAATGTGCGGTCCAGCATCCGAACGACATCGGCACGGACGGTCGCTATAATTCCCGCATCGCCATTCACCCTCCGGAAGAAAAAAACCATGATCCCGTCGAAACGCCTGCCGTACGTGCCCATTATCGATCGCCCGCCGCTGAAACTGCCGGGCGGGGCGCGTATGGTGATCTGGCCGGTGGTCAATGTCGAGGTGTGGGACATCAAACGCCCGATGCCGCGGCAGGTGCTGCCGCCACCGACCCATGTCACGCGGCTGCCGGATTTTGCGCACTGGGCCTGGCATGAATACGGCATGCGCGTCGGTTACTGGCGCATCAAGGAATTCCTCGATGACCTCGGCATCAAGGCCTCGCTGTTCACCAACGGCCGGGTGTGTACGGACTACGCTCGTGTTGCCGAGTCTGCACTGGAGTCGGGCTGGGAATTTGTCGGCCATTCCTGGGATCAGCAGCCCACCCATGTCGAAAAAGACCAGCGCGCGATGATTCAGCGCACTGTAAAAGAGATCAAATCCTTCACCGGCAAGGCGCCCATCGGCTGGCTGGCGCCGGGGCTGACCGAGACGCTGTATACGCCGGATTACCTTGCTGAGTCCGGGATCAAATACATCGCCGACTGGGTGGTCGATGACGAACCGTGTGAATTGCAGACGACGCACGGCAAGGTGTTGTCGATGCCGTATTCGCTGGAGCTGAATGACATCGCGATGATGATGGTGCAGCACCATGCCGCGGCCGAATTCGAATCACGCTGCATGGACCAGTTCGAGCGGCTGTATGAAGAATCAAAAACGCGCGCCAAAATCATGGCGATTGCCGTGCACCCGTATATTTCCGGCGTGCCGCACCGAATCAAGTACTTCGAGCGGGTGTTCCAGAAGCTGCGCAAGCAGAAGGGCGTGGTGTTCTGGACCGGGGAGCAGATCCACGACTGGTACCGGCGCACGATCAAAGTGCCGGTGAAGGCATTAGCGAAGCGGCGGCGGTAAGCAGCAAAAAGTTGTTGGAAAAATACAATGGAATCATCAAGTTGCGAAAACTACTACTAAAAAATTAATAAATAAAACAATGACTTACGTGTGATGTTGCGGGGTTTGCCATTTTTGTTAGTACCCCCGGCAAGGGCGTGCGTTCGATGCAAGGGATTGAATGTCATGAAAAACGGGTGAAATGGGGCGGGATATTATCCGACGGTGTGGAATTTTATCCGGCGTTTTTGTCGTATAAAACCAGTTAAACCTTTCGAAATATTGTCCTTGCGTAGCTAGTATTTTGTTACTACAATTTACTGGTGACTACCTGGGACGAAGCGAAGCGCCGGAGAAATATCAAGGATCACGGCCTCGATTTCGCTGGGTGCGAGGCCATCTGGGACAACTTTACGATCACGCGCGAAGACATTCGCCACGCTTACGGCGAAAAGCGCTTGGTCACCTTCGGTATGTTGGAAGGTGATGCGGTCGTAATGGTGCATACCGAACGCCGCGCGGGTCCACACATCATTTCCTTACGCAAGGCGGAAAAACATGAAACACGCTACTACTTTAAAATTGCCAAAGACTACTTCAAATAAACGCACCGACCCAGACAACCCGCCGTGGTCCGAGGAAATGCTGGGTGCACCGGTTCTCAGGCGTAGCCGCGGCCCTCAAAAGTCACCCACCAAGGTGCTAACCACCGTTCGTCTCGACGCCGACGTGATGGCCTTTTTCAAATCTCAAGGTCGCGGCTACCAAACACGAATCAATGAAGAATTGCGCAAGGTCGTAGCGAAAGGTCTAGCCACCGGTTCAAGGCGGACGCAGAAACGCGCTGCTTAACCGGAACGTTAAAGGGGCCAGGGTGGGGTTTCCAAGCATAAGAACCCCGCGTCAGACCTCAAGCCGCTTGCGGCAAAAACTCCACTTTCACCGCTTCATACGGGAACACGATCAGTCCGTCGTCGTCGCGTTCAAGCACGCCGGCATTGAGCAATGCGCTGATGTCGGAGTGTATTGCTTTGACGTCACGATCGGCACGCCGTGCCGCTTCCCGAATCGACATCGGGCCGGCGCCGCAAAGCGTTTTGAGCAGTTCCCAGCGCTTGGCAGTGAGCACTTTCCACAGCAGTTCGGGGGTGGCGAAGCTGATACGCGCAGTTTTGGCGGCCTTGCCGATTTTCCAGGCCAGCTTGAAATCCTGCATGGCTTTGCCTGGCGAGCGGACATCAAGAATCACGGTTTTCACGGTTCCACCTCGCAATGTCGTGTTGAAAGTCTTCGATCAGACTGCCAACACCCGAGGGTGTTGTCAA
>JAYUYQ010000004.1:0-3211 GCA_043752435.1 Betaproteobacteria bacterium | reverse complement strand
CATACAGCACAGCAGGTTATGGTGCGGTTTGATACCATGCAGCGCTGATTTTCCATGGAAACACAATGCATCCCATCATCATCATCGGCAGCGGCCTGGCGGGTTACAACACCGCCAAGGAACTGCGCAAACTCGACACCACCACCCCGCTGGTCATCCTTGCCAGCGACAGCAGCCCGTTTTATTCCAAGCCCATGCTGTCCAATGCGCTGGCCTCGAAAAAAACGCCTGAAGCCATTGCGCTGAACACGCCGGAGCAGATGGCGACGCAGCTCAATGCCACCGTGCGTGCACGCACCATCGTCGATGCCATCGACACCACCGCGCATACGCTGCATATCGGGGAAGAAACCCTGGCGTATTCGAAGCTGGTGCTGGCGCTGGGCGCCGACCAGATCCGCCTGCCTATGGACGGAAATGCAACCGGCAGCATATTGACCGTCAACGACCTCGACGATTACGCGCGCTTCCGCAGCACCATCGCCGGCAAAAAACGCGTCGCCATCATCGGCGCCGGTTTGATCGGCTGTGAATTCGCCAATGACCTCGCCGGCGGCGGCTACGGCGTGGACATCATCGACATTGCGCCGCAGGCGCTGGGCCGGCTGCTGCCGCCGCAAGGCGGCGCAATGCTGCAGGCCAGACTCGCGGCACTCGGTGTGCAGTGGCATCTCGGCACCAGCGCGCAAGCCGTGGATCGCGCCGAACAAGGCTATGCCGTCACATTGGCCAACGGCAACGTACTGCGGGTCGATGTCGTGCTCTCGGCAGTGGGCCTCAAACCGCGCACTGCCATTGCCGCCGCTGCCGGCATCCAGGTCAAGCGCGGTATCGTCGCCAACCGCCATCTCGAAACCAGCGCACCCGACGTCTACACGCTGGGCGACTGCGCTGAAATCGAAGGCCTGGTGATGCCCTATGTGATGCCGATCATGCACGCCACGCGCGCACTGGCGCAGACGCTGGCGGGTAAGCGCACAGCGGTCTCTTTTCCTGCGATGCCGGTGATGGTCAAAACCCCCGCCTGCCCGACCATAGTTTCTCCTCCTGCAACTGGCGCCGAGGGAAGCTGGCAAGTTGAAGCCACGGCAGATGGCGTGAAATCCCTGTTCGTCGCCGCAGACGGCAGACTGCTGGGCTTTGCACTCAACGGCAGCGCCACTGCTGAACGCGCCAAACTCGCGCCGCAATTGCCGCCCGTCCTGGCATGAACCGGTAACGGCTCCCGCCGTAGTACCATCGCGGTATGTTTGTTCCGCCCATCACCCGCCTGCTGCTGATCATCAATGTCGTGGTCTACCTGTTGCAGCAGGTGTTCCCCGACCCACTGATCATCTGGTTTGCATTGTGGCCGTTCCACACGCCGGCATCGTTCGTCTCCAGCTTTCAGCCGTGGCAGGTCATTACCTATGGCTTCCTGCACGGCGGATTGATCCACATCGGTTTCAACATGCTGGGGTTGTACATGTTCGGCGGACAAATCGAACAGGTGTTCGGGGCAAAGCGCTTCCTGATCTATTACCTGGGCTGTGTATTCGCCGCGGCGCTGACTCAACTCGCGATGTCGGCTTTCAGCGGCGGCCCGGCCCTGCCGACGGTGGGCGCCTCCGGCGGCGTTTTCGGCCTGCTGCTGGCCTACGCCATGTTTTTCCCGAAGCGCACGATACTGCTGATTTTTCCGCCAATCCCCATGCCGGCGTGGTTGTTCGTCACAATCTACGGATTGCTTGAACTCTATCTCGGTGTCACCAGCACCCAGGCCGGTGTTGCGCATTTTGCACACCTCGGCGGCATGCTGGGCGGTTATATTTTGATCCGGCAATGGCGTTCGAAGCGGTGATTGGTGACTGGTAATTGGTAACTGGTAATTGGTAACTGGTAACTGGAGGCGGTGTTAGGGGCGCTTTGCGCACCAAACAAAAGTCCAGATGCCTAAAAACCACGCTGCGAATCACCACTTACCCATAACCAATTACCAGTCACCAGTCACCAGCACTTAAGCAGCAAATCGCGAATCCATGCAAGATCCGCATCTAACGTCGAATATTCCAGTGTTTCGGTAATCGCGAGATTTCCGCGCAGCCGATGCAGCCGCGCTGCACGCACATTGGCGTCGCGCACCGTGTAGCCGTAACGCGCGTAGCGATCAATTTCAATAGCATTGTCCGCGGCCGGCGCCGTGCGCAGCCAGAACCATTCGGCGACAAAATCCTGCGCCAGCCGTTCGAGTTCCGCATACAGTACCGGATCCACGGACTGCAGCAATGCCGCACGCTGCGGCGTCTGCGGGGTATCAGTCAGCGCGCTCAGCCGCCAAACATAGGCCCATTCCGCAGCGCCTTCGGTGGTGCGCAATTCGACGGCATCGCCATCACGCGTGATACTGAACACCACGTCGCGCTCGTGGTTCAGCGCATAGCCCGCCCACTCTCCGCGGTCACGCCGCAGCAGCGCAAAGGCCAGTTGCAGCGTGCCATCAGGCGCGACCAGCAAGTAACGGTTGCGGGTTTCAGCGCTGCCGGCAACCAGAGGCTCTTCGACATGTTCCGCGATGGCGCCGTTGGTCAGCAGGGCGCGGCCCTTGCGGCCGGCAGCAACATTGACCCATTCCGCAGCAATCTTCAGTTCCGGAAATTCCAGAGAGGCCGCGGCAAAGGCCGGAAACGGAATGCCGCCGTGGACCTTGAAGTCATACGACAGGGCGTCGTCACCGTGGTGCTCCTCGAATTCGCCGACAAAAATTTCCTCGACCAGCAGCGCCTTGATGCGCGCGTCGGCAGCCGGCAGCTGTTCGCGCGCGCCGGTGATGGTCAGTGTGGCGTGTATCAGCAGATCCATGAGCCCGGCGATTCTAGCATTCGTTGTCGGCGCACCCTGCGCTAGAATCCGCACTGAACATGCCCGCCCGCAAACGCCCTCCCGCACTGAAACTCGCCGACTACTACATGGGTCGCGACAAGCTGCATCGCAGCGAACTTAGCCGCGAAATACGCGCTAATGCGCGCGAGACACTGCGCCGTGTCAACGGCCTGCTGCGCCGCGCCGGCCTGATGCGCAAAGTGACTTCGGGCTGGCGGCCCGCAACCATCAATGCCACGGTGCCCGGCGCCGCCCGCGGCAGCAAACACCTGAGCTGCCTCGCCATCGACCTCGAAGACCGCAACGGCGCGCTCGACGCCTGGTGCCTGGCGCATCCCGATGTGCTCGAAGA
>JAYUYQ010000003.1:0-3217 GCA_043752435.1 Betaproteobacteria bacterium | reverse complement strand
ATGCCCAGCGCCCTGCCCGGCCTGTCCGCGGGCAAGGCCGCAGAAATCCTGCAACTGACTGACCGCCTGATCAAGAGCGTGCCGGAAGTCGCGCGCGTGTTTGGCAAAATCGGTCGCGCCGAAACCGCCACCGATCCGGCGCCATTGGAAATGGTTGAAACCACCATCCAGTTCAAACCGAAAAGCGAATGGCGTCCGGGCATGACCCGGGACAAACTGATCGAGGAACTCGACCGCGCGGTGCAGGTCCCGGGTTTGACCAACATCTGGGTGCCGCCCATCCGCAACCGCATCGACATGCTCGCCACCGGCATCAAAAGCCCGCTGGGCATCAAGGTCTCCGGCCCCGACTTGGCGCAGATTGAACGCGTGACACAGGAGATTGAGCGCGTGGTGAAGACTGTGCCGAATGTCACTTCGGCGCTCGCCGAGCGGCTGACCGGCGGCCGCTACATCGACGTCACCATCGACCGCCTGAGCGCAGCGCGCTACGGCATGAACATCAATGATGTGCAGGACATCGTGTCGGCCGCGATCGGCGGTGAAAACATCGCCGAAACCGTGGAGGGCCTGCAGCGCTTCCCGATCAGCGTGCGTTATCCGCGCGAACTGCGCGACTCCATCGACAAACTGCGCCAACTGCCCATCATCACCGAGCGCGGGGCGCAGATCACGCTGGGCTCAATCGCCAAACTCGCCATTGTTGACGGCCCGCCAATGCTGAGAAGCGAAAACGCGCGGCTGTCGGGCTGGGTCTATGTCGACCTGCGCGGCCGTGATCTGCAATCGGTGGTTGATGATGCACAGCGTGCGGTGCGCGAACAAGTCAAACTGCCCGCCGGCTATTCGGTGGCGTGGTCCGGCCAGTTTGAATATTTGGAACGCGCCAAAAAACGCCTTGCACTGGTCGTCCCGCTGACGCTGGTCATCATTTTCGTATTGCTGTATCTGACCTTTGGCCGCGCCGATGAAGCCCTGCTGATCATGCTGACCGTGCCGTTTGCGCTGAGCGGCGGGCTGTGGCTGATGTGGCTGCTGGGGTACAACATGTCTGTGGCGTCCGCCATCGGCTTCATCGCGCTCGCGGGTGTCGCGGCGGAGTTTGGCGTGATCATGCTGTTGTATCTGCGGCAGGCGCTGGACAAACGCATCGCCGCCGGTGCGCCGATCAGCCTGCAACTGGTGGTCGACGCCATTACCGAGGGTGCGGTATTACGCGTGCGCCCGAAAGCGATGACCGTTGCCGTAATCATCGCCGGCCTGCTGCCGATCATGTGGTCCAGCGGCACCGGATCAGAGGTTATGCAACGGATCGCAGCACCGATGATTGGCGGCATGATCACCGCGCCGCTGCTGTCGATGCTGGTGATACCGGCGGCGTGGTTCCTGATGCGGCGGCGTGGATCTGCCGGGTGAGGTTTCAGAGCAGAGACTTGGCGAATACAGGGCACCGAAGATCAAACCGCCCCCGCCTCTTCGATAAGCTGCTCACAAGGTGAGAAAGTGGCCCGGCTAGGGCGCCACGATCACCGGCGCAAAACCGCCACCCGGAGTGCGGAAATTGGTGGTCTGGCCTGAATAAATGCGTGCGGCGAGGAGTTGCAACTTGCCGGCGTAGGTGTAGGCGCGGATATCGAACTTCAGGTCGGTCTGAACGCCGTCGACTGCCACCAGGCGCTCGCCCGGGGGCACCAATTCCTGCGCCACAAAACCGCCTGCGAGAATCTCCGCCCAGACCCGACGCGTCAACTTGTCGCCGCGGTAGGCCGCCTTTGCACCGTAACCGGCGAATGGTTTGAAAAAGAACTGCCGACGCCGGCGCCACAGATCGTCTGCGTTTTCTGCACTAACCGTATGTGTTCGGGGAACTGCTGCCTTGAGCAAATCAAGAACAGCCGCAGACACCCCCCAGTCATTCAATAATCGATCATCGCTCAGGGTGATCAGATTGCGCTTGTCCGCATGCAGCGCATGAGCGCGCGGGTGCGGGGTCAGCACGACAGCGCCCGCCTCGTAAGCCTGGCGTAAAGCCTGGTGCCCGGGCTCGGCAAGATAGAAATCGGTCAGCCGGTTGTAAACCATGTCGACAACACTGCCCTGGAGCCAGAGTTTGCCTTCCCGCCACGCGAACTCCTGCGGGTCGACAATGCGTGCAGACAGGCCGTGACGTCGGAACAAGTGCCGGAACAATTCGAACTCCGGCGCCAGATACTGGGCGGCAGGACCGTCATCGACGATAGCCACTTCGCCAGCCAGCGGGCCGCCTCTTTGCAGACGCCACTCGGCCAGGAACATGTCGTAGAACCCCTGCTCCAGCGCGGGCAATTCATGACCCGGCGTATAGGCCCATTGCATCACCTCGCAACAGGCATGCTGGGCACGCGCCAGCGCCGCATTGAGCAGGGCGCCGCCTGCATTGGTATTGATCTCGATCAGCCGAGGTCCCTGCGCGCCTACGTGAAAATCGTAGCCCATGAACACGCCGAGAGGTCCGAATGCGCATCGCGCAATTTCAGGCGCCCGCGACAACGCCAGTTCCTGGTAGGCCGGCAGCGCAATGATCTGTTCGATGAACTCCACCGCTCGGGCAATGGTGTCCGCCATCGGGCGCGAGACAAATACCACCGTATCCGAAAACAGATGGGGCCGGGTCTGCCCGATACTTTGCGCAAGACCGCTCAGTCCGGGATCGCTCTCCAAGCGTTGGCGCAGCAGATCATGATTCAGGGTGCGGCAATCGCAACCATGATTCAGTAAGTCGGCGGCATTGCGCGGCGCATTGGAAGTCGTAGGGTCCATGTCAGGCCATCATATCCGGAGTATGGATTTACGATCAGCGTGGCGGCAATACCGGATTGCGCATGCGCGGCAGCGTCAGCACCGCCTCCAACCCACCCTCGATCCGTTTGCTCAATGTAATCCGCCCGCCATGCAGTTCAATCACATTCTTCGCAATCGCCAGCCCCAGCCCGGTGCCGCCGGTATCGCGGTTGCGTGAACCCTCAACGCGGTAAAACGGCTCGAACACTTTTTCCAGTTGCTCCGGCGGCAGGCCTGGACCTTCGTCGAAGATGCGGATCTGCAGTCTTTCGGCGTTGTCTTCGATGACGATATGCGCGCTCTTGCCGTACTTGATCGCGTTTTCCAATACATTCGCCAGGCAGCGTTTCAGTGCCTGCGGTCGCCCCGGATATGGGCCAGCGGCCGATCCGCTGAG
>JAYUYQ010000002.1:0-3218 GCA_043752435.1 Betaproteobacteria bacterium | reverse complement strand
CGTTCCGGATTTGGTTCCCAGTTTTTGTCGATACCGCGATTGATCACCAGCACTTTGTGCGGCGGATGTTGCGCCAGCCGTACCGCTTCATCGACCAGTGGTTTGTAATGGATGGCTCGGCCGGCGCGCATTCCCGCATCAGCGGTAATCAGCAGCTTCGGTTTTGCATCATCGATGCGTGTCGCGCAGCTTGCTGCGGCAAAACCACCGAACACCACCGAATGCACTGCACCCAGCCGCGCGCAGGCGAGCATCGCGAACACCGCTTCGGGAATCATCGGCATGTAAAGCAGCACGCGGTCGCCGCGGCCTACACCCTGCGCAGCGATCACTGCGGCCATCACGTTGACCGCAGCGTGCAGCTCACGGTAGGTGTAGGTTATTTCGCTGTCGGTTTCGGTGGAAATATAAATCAGCGCGGGCTGGTCGCCGCGCGTCGCCAGATGGCGGTCCAGCGCGTTGTAACAGAGGTTGGTCAGGCCACCGACAAACCAGCGCGCAAACGGCGGTCGGCTGTAATCGAGCACCTGATCGAAACGTCGCTGCCAGTGAATGCGCCGCGCCTCTTCGGTCCAGAATGACTCGCGGTCGGTGATCGACCGGCGGTGCAGATCCGCGTACGCGCCCATATTCCCCTCCTGTGATTGCGGCCTCCGGGTTTTTGGTGGAGTGCCGCGCGCAGGCATTATCGCCTGCCCGGACTTACTAAATCCTGACCACGGCCCGGCCGCGGATGCCGCCCTTGATCATGCGGGAGAAATAATCCGGCAGATCGGCCAATCCGATGACCTGGGCGATGTCGGCGAGGTGCCGTGGTTTCAAGTCGCTCGCCAACCGTGCCCACACGCGGCGGCGCAAAGGCATCGGGGTCACCGCGGAATCAACACCAATGAGGCGCACACCGCGCAGGATGAAAGGCAACACGCTGGTTTTGAGTTCGATGCCGCCAGCGTTGCCGAAGCTGGCAATCAGGCCCTGCGGCTGCATGGTGCGCGTCAGCCACGCCAGCTGATCGCCGCCGACTGAATCAAAGGCCGCAGCCCACAAGGGTTTTTCCAGTGGCCGGGTACCGAAATCAATGGTTGCACGATCGAGAATTTCAGCCGCGCCAAGTTTGCGCAGGAAGTCATGCTCCGCCGCCTTGCCGGTCACTGCCGTGATCGAATAGCCCAGCGCCGACAGCATATCAATGGCTAGGCTGGCTACTCCGCCGGTCGCGCCGTTGACCAGCACGCGGCCGTTGTTCGGCGCCATGCCGTTCAATTCCAGCAGTTCCACCGCCAGGCCTGCGGTATAACCCGCCGTACCCAGCGCCATCGCATCAAACAGCGTCAATCCCTGAGGCAGCGGTACCACCCAATCCGCGGGCACGTGGCACACTTCTGAAAATCCGCCGTCATGCGCCACACCCATGTCGTAACTGGTGCAGATGATCTCGTCTCCAACCTTGTACCGCGTGTCGCTGGAACTGAGCACCGTGCCCGCAGCATCAATGCCGCCGATCAACGGATAGTTGCGGATGATCTTGCCACCGACGCCAGTGGCGGCCAGCGCATCCTTGAAATTGACGCTGGAATAAGCCGTTTTGAACACCACTTCGCCGTGGCCGATGTCGGCCACCGGGACGTCGCTGACACGTCCTTCTATCTTATTGTTTTCATTGAATACTCTGTAGGCTTTAGCGTATGTCATGGGATCTCAGGGTAAATGGGGCTGGGACAGATACTGCCGCGTCTGCATTTCAGTGAGCCGGCTCACCAGCCGCTCCTTCAACGACGCGTTGAGATGCGCCTGGAAACCGTCGCTGTCGGCGCCATCGGCCACCAGCTCATCAACCGGCACCGCAGCCGCCAGCATCAGCTTCACCCGCCGATCATAGAACTCATCGACCAGCCACACAAACCGCCGCAACCGATCACCATCGGCTTCGGTGAAGCGCGGCACACCGGACAGCAAGATGGTGTGATAACGGCGCGCGAGTTCAATGTAATCCGGTTTGCCCCGCGGCCCCGCGCACAGCTCGGGAAAATCGAACCAGGCGATGCCCGGCGCCTGTCGCCGCACGCGGATCAGCCGGTCTTCGATGTCCAGCGGCGCATTGTCGTCGGCACCACCAGCAAAATGACCGAAAGCGTCATTGATGCGACGGTCGGCATCACTGCCCGTGTGATAAGTGCCGGCCTTTTCCAGTTCACGCAGTCGGTAGTCGGTGCCGGCGTCGACATTGACCACGGTCATGCGTTCGAGAATCAGGGCTATCGCCGGCAGGAACTGGTTGCGTTGCAGGCCGTGCATGTACAGTTCCTGTGGAGCGAAATTTGAAGTGGTCAGCAGCACCACACCTTCGGCCATCAGGCCTTCGAGCAGACGCCGCATCAGCATCGCATCGGTGATATCGGTGACGTGGAATTCGTCGAGGCACAGGAGTCGCACCTCAGCCGCGATGTCACGCGCCACCAGCGCCATCGGTTCTTCGTTGCCCTGATGGGCAAACAGCGACTTGTGGATTTCCTGCATGAAGCGGTGGAAATGCACGCGTTTTTTGCTGACGTCGGGGACGTAGGCAAAAAAATGGTCCATCAGGAAACTTTTACCGCGGCCGACCCCGCCCCAAAGATAAACACCACGAATCACGCGGTTGCGGGTCAGAAAACTGAACAGGCCGCGCGACTGCTGAGCGTGCAGATTGGCATGCACCCGCTGCAGCTCGCGGGCGGCCGCGAGTTGTGCAGCATCGGGCGTGAAGCCGTGCTCCGCGGCGCGCTGCCGCAGGAAGGTGGTGAAATCGGCGGCAGCAGTCAATGAACGAAAAATCGGTTGGCGACAACGGCGCCGGATTACAGGTTCAGCGTCCGGTTATCAACGGCCAGCGCCGCTTCCTTCATCGCCTCGGACAGCGAAGGATGTGCGTGGCAGATCATCGCGATGTCCTCGGATGACGCGCCGAACTCCATCGCCACTACGGCTTCTGCGATCAGCTCGGAGGCCATCGGTCCGATGATGTGCACGCCAAGGATGCGGTCGGTGCGCTCATCTGCGAGGAATTTGACGAAACCCGTCGTGTCACCCAGCGCGCGGGCGCGGCCATTGGCCATGAACGGGAACATACCCATCCGGTATTTGACGCCGTCCTGTTTCAGCTGCTGTTCGGTTTTGCCGACCCAGGCGATTTCCGGCGAGGTGTAGATCACCCACGGCACGGTGTTGAAATCGACATG
>JAYUYQ010000001.1:0-3229 GCA_043752435.1 Betaproteobacteria bacterium | reverse complement strand
TGGTGCTGCAGCACCGTGGCCAGGACGCCGCCGGCATCGTCACCGCGGACGGCGCGAGTTTCCACATGCACAAGGGCGGTGGCATGGTACGCGACGTGTTTCGCACCCGCAACATGCGCAGCCTCGCCGGCTTTGCCGGTATCGGCCATACGCGTTACCCGACGGCCGGTTCGGCATTTTCCGCGGCCGAGTCGCAGCCTTTTTATGTGAACTCGCCGTTCGGCATCGTGCTCGGCCACAATGGCAACCTGACCAACGCGGAACAACTTAAAAACGATCTGTTCCGGCTCGACCTGCGCCACGTCAATACCGAGTCGGATTCGGAAGTGCTGTTAAACGTGCTGGCGCATGAGCTGGCGGCGAACGCGACCAACTACAAACTTGATCCGGCGACGATATTTGCCGCTGTTTCGGGGGTGCACCGGCGCTGCCGCGGCGCGTATGCGGTGGTCGCGATGATTGCCGGCTACGGCCTGCTTGCGTTCCGCGATCCGTATGGCATTCGTCCCCTGGTATTCGGCAAGACTGATACAGCGCAAGGGCCGGAGTATATGGTGGCGTCAGAAAGCGTCGCGCTGGACGGCCTCGGTTACAAGCTGGTGCGCGACGTGGCGCCGGGTGAAGCGATATTCATCGACCTTGACGGCAATTTCTACAGCCACCAATGCGCGGACAATCCGTCGTTGAATCCCTGCCTGTTCGAATTTGTTTACCTGGCACGTCCGGACTCGGTGATCGACGGCATTTCGGTGTATGAGACCCGGCTGCGCATGGGTGAAAGCCTGGGGCGGAAGATCGAGAAAGACTTTGCCAGCCTCGATATCGACGTGGTGATCCCGATTCCGGATTCCAGCCGGCCTTCCGCGATGCAGCTGTCGAAACATCTTAACCTCGGCTATCGCGAAGGCTTCATCAAGAACCGTTATATCGGCCGCACCTTTATCATGCCCGGTCAGGCCATCCGCAAAAAATCAGTGCGACAGAAATTGAACGCCATCGGCATGGAGTTCCGCGGCAAAAACGTGCTGCTGGTCGATGACTCGATCGTGCGCGGCACCACCAGCCGCGAGATCGTGCAGATGGCCCGCGACGCGGGCGCGCGCAGAGTCTATTTCGCCTCGGCAGCGCCGCCGGTGCGTTATGCCAACGTTTACGGCATCGACATGCCGTCGCGTGACGAACTGATCGCCAGCGGTCGTTCCGACGAGGAAATTGCCCGCGAGATCGGCTGTGACGCGCTGATTTACCAGGAACTCGATGCACTGATCGGTGATGTGCGCAGCGTCAATCCTGCAGTCACCAATTTCGAGGCGTCGTGCTTCAGCGGCCATTACATCACCGGTGATGTGACCCAGGCCTATCTCGACGGGGTCGAGGCGCAGCGGCGCGACAGTATCAAAGCCGATGCCGCGAATGCGGCCACGCAACTCGACCTCGGTCTGGAATTGGTCGATTAGGCAGCGCGACCAGACTGTTATTCCTCCGCCATGTACCAGGTTGCCGCGTTTCGCGAGGAGCGCATCGATGTCATGCATGCGCTGATCCGCGCACATCCGTTGGCCGTGCTGGTCACCGGCGCCGGCGGCATCCTGGAAGCCAATCATCTGCCGCTGCTGATCGATCCCTTGCCCTCGCCGCAGGGCACCCTGCGCGGCCATGTTGCGCGTGCCAATCCGCTGTGGCGTCAGGTGCAGAAGGCCGAAGCTGAGGCGCTGGCGGTTTTCCAGGGGCCGCAGGTGTATGTCACACCGTCCTGGTACCCCGAAAAACGCGCGAGCGGCAAAGTGGTGCCGACCTGGAACTATGCGGTGGTGCACGCCCGCGGACCGTTGATCATCCATGATGATCGTGACTGGTTGCGCGACCTGGTGTCGCGTCTGACGGACCAGCAGGAAGCCGGCAGGGCGCAGCCTTGGGGAATTGCTGACGCACCGGCGGATTACATCGAGCGCATGCTGGGCGCCATTGTCGGCATCGAAATCCCGATCAGCCGCATCGAAGGTAAATGGAAAGTTAGCCAGAACCGGGCGGACGCGGACCGCGCCGGCGTCGTCGATGGTCTGGCGCAATCGGCTGATCCGCAGGCACAGGCTATGGCTGCGCTGGTGTCGGAGTTTGGCAAATAAGGGTTTGGCCACTAAGGGGGGGCCATTAAGCGCCAGGTTTGACGCCGGCTGCGGGCCTGCGGTAATCTTCTTTCTGCGCCGATTTGAAGAACAGCTTGCGGGCGCGTTAAAAATGCAGCTAAAGCGACGGAAGAACCCGGTCCGCGCTAGCTGGCCGGGTTTTTTATTTGATGGAGCGAGAACATGAAAAATGGTTTTACGACAACGATCCTGCACTCGGATCTGGAATCACCGATCGAGCATAATTCCGTGCTCAAGCCGATGCATACGGCTGTTGCTTTCGGTTATCCGGATGCGCGCGACCTGGTGAAAGTATTTAAGGGCGAAATGGCCGGTTATGCCTACGGCCGGCAGGGTAATCCCACCACGGCGGCACTGGAATCAAAAATCAGCAAAATGGAGGATGGCATTGCGACGGCCTGCTTTTCGACGGGCATGGCGGCGATTGCCTCGGCCTTCATCGCGCTGCTGCGCGGCGGCGACCATGTGGTGTCGAGTTCTTTCCTGTTCGGTAACACCAACAGCCTGTTCGGAACGCTGGGGCAATTCGACTGCGACATCAGTTACGTCGATGCCACCCGCGTCGAGAACGTGGAAAAAGCGCTGCGGCCCAATACCCGGATGGTGTTTGTCGAAACCATCGCCAATCCGCGAACCCAGGTTGCGGATCTGGCGCGTATCGGCGAGTTGTGCGCGCGCCGTGGACTGATCTATTTTGTCGACAATACGATGACCTCGCCGTATCTGTTCCAGCCGAAACAGGTGCAGGCCAGTCTGGTGATCAACTCGCTGACCAAATACATTGGCGGCCATGGCAATGCGCTGGGCGGCGCAGTAACCGATACCGGCTTGTTCGACTGGAAATCCTTCCCGAACATCTACGACAACTACAAAACCGCCAATCCCGCCAATTGGGGCATTCTGCAGATTCGCAAAAAGGGACTGCGCGATGTGGGCGCCACGCTGGCCGCTGAAGCCGCGCACCGCTTGGCCATGGGTGCCGAGACACTGGCACTGCGCATGGAGCGGGCGTCCGCCAATTGCCTGCAACTGGCGCGTTTTCTCGCCCAGCAGCCCAAGGTCACGAAGGTTTATTACCCCGG